>JBFFYZ010000045.1:0-9393 GCA_041568895.1 Nitrospiraceae bacterium | reverse complement strand
CCCACGACCGACTCGGCGAGTCCTCCTCGCTTGAGCGCCATGCCCAGGGAGCCGCCGATGAGCCCGACCCCGACGATCGCGACCTGCTTGAAGTGAACCGCCATGGACTCCTTCGTCCGCTGTTCGGTGGAGGATGCCTGAGCTTGGGCCACGGTTCTCTAGATCTCGCGCCCGACGGCCTCAGCAATCTTTTTGAGGTCCTGCATCAGGTCCTTGAACTTAGTCGGCTTGATCGACTCCTCTCCGTCGCAGAGCGCGCATTCCGGGTTGGAATGAACCTCGATCAACAGCCCATCGGCTCCTGCGGCCACCGCGGCCTTGGCCATGGGGGCGACCAGGTTCCATTTGCCGGTGGCGTGGCTGGGATCCACGATGACCGGGAGATGGGTCATCTCCTTGAGGCTCGGCACGGCCGCCAGATCCAGGGTATTGCGGTACTGGGTCTCGAAGGTCCGGATGCCCCGCTCGCAGAGCATCACGTTGGGATTGCCCCGCGACATGATGTACTCGGCGGAAAGCAGGAACTCTTTGAGCGTGGCCATCAGTCCCCGTTTGAGCAGCACCGGCTTGTCGTAGGCGCCGACTTCCTTCAGCAACTCGAAGTTTTGCATGTTGCGGGCGCCGATCTGAATGATGTCCGCCTTCTCGAGGAAGAGCTCGAGGTCACGGGGATCCAAAATTTCGCTGACCACCGGGAGGCCGGTCTGCTTTTTGGCCTCGACGAGGAAGTCGAGCCCCTCGCGGCCCAATCCCTGGAAGGAGTATGGGGACGTGCGGGGCTTGTAGGCCCCGCCCCGGAGAATGCTGGCGCCGGCTGCCTTGACGTCGTGGGCGAGCCCGACGGTCAATTCCAGTTTTTCGACGGCGCAGGGGCCCGCCATCATGGCCAGTTTTTTCCCGCCGATAATGACCCCGTTGACGTCAACCTGGGTATTGTCTTTCTTGAACTCCCGGCTGACCAATTTCCAAGGCGCCAGGATGGGCGTGACGCTCTCCACGCCCGGGAAGACGGTCAGGGGTTGGTTTTGCAGGATGCGGTCGTCTCCGATCACGCCGATGATCGTCCGCTCCTCCCCTTTGGAAATGTGGGCTTTCAGGCCCAGCTCCCGGAGGCGATCGATGACGTGGTCGATTTGACGTTCAGTGGCTTCGGGTTTGAGTACGATGATCATAACTCCCTCTTATGACCCTTCGATGGGCTCAGGGTGATCCCGAGCACAGTCGAGGGATGACGCCTTATATAAGGTTCTGTGTCAGGACTTTTGTGAGCGCCTGCAGAAACAACTGGTTCTCTTCCGGGAGTCCGATGCTGACGCGCAGCATGCGGCCTTCGATGTGGCGGACGATGACGCCTTCGCGGAGCAGGGCCTCGAACACCCGGCGTCCGTCCCGCCCGACGTCGAAAAACAGAAAGTTGGTTTCGCTGGGCACCGGCTGGAACCCGAGGGCGGTGAGCCCGTCGCGGAGCACATCCTTTTCCGCCTGGTTGAGAGCCCGGCTGCGGCTCACGTGCTCCTCGTCCTCCAGCGCCGCCAGCGCCGCCCGCTGGGCCAGGCTGTTGGCGTTGAACGGGGGACGGACGCGGTTCAGATAGCCGGCGATCTCTGGGGTGGTCAGGCCATACCCGATGCGCAGGCCCGCCAGCCCGTAAATCTTGGAGAAGGTGCGCAGGGCGATCGCGTGCCGGCCGTCCTTCACGTAACGCAGGCTATCGGGATAGTCCCGATGGGCGACGTATTCGTAGTAGGCCTCGTCGAATACCACGATGACGTGGTCCGGCAGCCGGGCCATCAATGCCTCGACCTCCGCCGCGGAAACCATCGTCCCGGTGGGATTGTTCGGGTTGCACAGGAACAGGAGCCTGGTGCGGTCGGTGATCGCCTCCGCCATCTTCGGCAAATCGTGGCGCCAGTCCTTCACGGGCACCACCATCGGCACCCCATGGGCGGCCGTGACCTCCATTTTGTAGATCACGAAGGTCTGGTCGGCAAGGATCGCCTCCTCGCCCGGGGACAGGAAGGCGCGGGCGAGCATGCCGATAATCTCATCCGAGCCGTTGCCGAGGATCACCTGATCCGGGGTGAGCTTCCAGCGTTGGGCCAGGGCGTCTCGCAGGCGCTGCGCGCCTCCGTCCGGATACCGGTTCAAGGACTGGGCCGCCTCCGACAGGACGGCCAGGGCTTTCGGCGAGGGGCCGATGGGGTTCTCGTTGGAGGCCAACTTGACCGCGCGGGCGATCCCGAGCTCTCGCTCCAGTTCCTCGATCGGTTTGCCGGGGACGTAGGGTGCCAGGGAGGCGA
This sequence comes from Nitrospiraceae bacterium, assembly GCA_041568895.1. Taxonomy (GTDB): domain Bacteria; phylum Nitrospirota; class Nitrospiria; order Nitrospirales; family Nitrospiraceae; genus JBFFYZ01. Next base: position 7,093 of record JBFFYZ010000045.1, on the reverse strand, counting down.
TGTTTTGGTGAACCTTGAGCGGCATAACCTAGCTATGCACCGGATAGGAGCCCAGGATTTTCAGGAAGAGGCAGCGCCCCTTGATCTCCTCCAGCGCCTTCTTGACGCGGTCTTCCTCCAGGTGCCCTTCCAGGTCGGCGAAAAAGATGTATTCCCAGGCCTTGCGGCGGGAGGGGCGGGACTCGATTTTCGTGAGGCTGATCCCGTAGGAGGCAAAGGGGCGGAGCAGTTCGTAGAGGGCTCCGACCTTGTCCTTTACCGACAGCATGATGGACGTCTTGTCTTTTCCGGTGCGTTCCGGCGGCTTCTGGGACAGGACCAGGAATCGGGTGTAGTTGTTGATGTTGTCCTCGATCCGCTTCTTGAGGACCTTAAGCCCGTACAGCTGGCTGGCCAGCTCGGAAGCGATGGCGGCCGCCGAGGGGTCGTCGGCGCAAATCTCCGCGGCACGGGCGGTGCTGGGCACTTCGGAGACCGGCACGTGCGGCAGGTTCGTTTCCAGCCAATTCCGGCACTGGGCGATGGCGTGAGGATGGGAATACAGCTTTTTGATGTCCTCCAGCCGGTCGGCCTGAGACAGCAGGTGGTGCGACACCTCCTGGAGCACTTCGCCGTAGATCAACAGGTTGGAATCGACAAACATGTCCAACGTATGGTTCACGACCCCTTCGGTGGAATTCTCGATGGGCACCACCCCGAAGTTGGCTCGTCCCCGCTCCACCTCGTTGAAGACGTCCTTGATGCTGGTGACCGGGACGTACTGCGCCGAGGCGCCGAATTTCTGTATGCAAGCAAGATGGGTAAAGGTCGCACGCGGGCCCAGGTAGGCCACCTTTTGGGGGCCCTCCAGCGACAGGGACGCGGACATGATCTCTCGATAGACCGGCCGTATGGCGTCGTTGGGAAAAGGCCCCGGATTTTGACCGATGAGCCGTTCGACGATTTCCGACTCCCGCCTGGGGGTGTGAAGGTTGGCCTCGGTGTCGGACTTTTTCTTCAGTTTTCCGATTTCAATAACATACACCGACCGCTCGTTCAGGAGACGCAAGATGGCGTCATCGATCCGGTCGATCTCCTTCCGGTACTGCTGAAGCTCCTTTGAATTTCCCATGCGCGTGGCCCCAAGTGGGCGTTCCACAAGGGAGTTCCCCCGGGAACCCAATCAACAGCGAGACCGCGTATCCTAACAGGATGGACCCCAGGAAGCAAGCGGGCTTTGCAAGGTTTATCAATGGGATTGATTAATAAGGCGGGGGCTAGAGGCAATGGGCAATAGGCTCTGGAAACACAAAGAAAAGCCATGCCCCTTGCCCATGGCCAGAGCCGATTACGGATAGCGGCCGGCTGTGTTACGTCAGCAAATCCTTTGTTTTTTTAAAGTGTTCATAGGTCAGGCGGGTGGCCTGGCGTCCTCGTGCGGTCCGTTCGAGATACCCGGATTGGATCAGGAAGGGCTCATAGACATCTTCGAGGGTACCCTTTTCTTCATTGACGGCGGCGGCGAGGGACTCCACGCCGACCGGTCCACCGCCGAAATTTTCCAAGACGGTCAAAAGGATTCGCCGGTCCATGTCATCAAATCCAGCCTCGTCCACGCCCAACCACTTCAAGGCTTCCTGGGCCACCGGGCTGGTGATCCGGCCGCCGGCCTTGATCTGGGCAAAGTCCCGAACCCGCTTAACCAAGCGATTGGCAATGCGAGGGGTTCCCCTGGCCCGCCCGGCGATTTCCGCGGCCCCATCCGGCTCGATCGGAATACCCAGGAGTCTGGCCGAGCGTGTGACGATGGTCGTCAATTCCGGAGGCGTGTAGAAGTCCAGCCGATTCACCAGGCCGAACCGTTCCCGGAGTGGCGAGGTCAGGGCTCCCGCCCTCGTGGTCGCACCGATCAAGGTAAAGCGGGGTAAGTCCAATTTGACCGTGCGGGTGGCCGGCCCTTGGCCGATCACCAGGTCCAGCTGATAATCCTCCATGGCCGGATAGAGGGCTTCTTCGACCGATGCGGGGAGCCGGTGGATCTCGTCGATAAACAAGACGTCCCGTTCCTGGAGGTGGGTGAGGATGGCGGCCAAATCGCCCGCGTGCGCGAGCACCAATCCCGAGGTCGCCCGGATGGCGACGCCCAGTTCACGGGCGATGATGTGCGCGATCGTGGTCTTCCCCAGTCCGGGCGGACCGTAGAAGATGGCATGATCGAGCGCCTCGTTCCGCTGCTTGGCGGCCTCGATGCAAATCCGCAGGGATTCCTTCATGCGGGCCTGTCCGACGTATTCGTCGAGGTTTTGTGGGCGAAGGGTCGCTTCGATTCCGCGTTCGTCCTCGGTCATCTGTCCGGTCACCATTCGGTCTGGCATGTCCTTACCTCGAGGAAAGGGCGCTCATTGGTGCAGGCTCACCTGGCCGTCCGACGGTTTGTCCTGGGAACCGACGACGAGTCAGTCACTTACTCTCCGGCGGCGGAGGAAGGAACTTGGGCGGGGGCGGAATGGCCCCCTCACCCGGCTTCGGAAGCTCTCCCGCGCAGTTCGGCGGGCAAAAGATGCCACCTTGGTTGGGATCCGGGAGCCCTTGGTCCATCTTGGGAAGCTGGCACTGGGTCATCCGCCCGCCGTCCTGGTCGCCGCACCGAGCCGGCACGTTGGAGGAGCCGACATCCTGATAGCCTTCCGGGCAGGATCCGCAGACCGACAACATGGGAGATCCCAAGGGGACGCATTGGACCACCGTGGGGTCACCATCCTTGCAGATCTCAGGATCGGTCGTGACGCCGGTCTTCGCGAATCCCTCGGGACAAGATCCGCAGCTCATCCGCGGGCCCTTGGCTTGGGCCAGTGCGGTCACCGGAGAAAGCAGAACCCAGGCCGCCAATCCGACGGACAGGCTGAAGGCCAAGGCCGTCGACGCTAGGATGGAAAGCCCGATGCGGGCGCTCGAACCGAGGCGGAACGGATGATGGCCGAGACGGTCCTTGTTCTGCACAGGGGACTCCATAGGGTTATCCTTTCGCTAAGTCCTTCAAGACCTCTCGAATCAGCGCTTGAAGCGAGGGGGAGGCGGAGCCCGACCGACCCACGCGCTTGAACGACTCCTTCACGTCCGCCGGTCGGTAGCCGAGGTTGACCAAGGCGGACAGGGCATCTTCCTGAATCTGCCCGTTGAGGGCGGCGTCTTTTCCCGAAGGGGACACTCCACCAGGGACCAGCCGTTCGACTCGGTCAATCTTATCCTTCAGCTCCAGCACCAATCGACCGGCGGATTTTTTACCGATCCCGGGCACCGTCACCAATTTATCCACGTCTCCGGTCTGGATGGCGGAGGCCAGATCGCTGACGCTGAGGGCGGACAGCACACTCAAGCCCAGTTTCGGGCCGATGCCGGACACCCCGGTCAGCAATAGAAAGGCTTCCTTTTCGGACCTGGTCAGGAATCCGTAGAGTTGGATCGCATCCTCACGGAGGTGGGTGTGGATGCTGAGGGAGGTCGGTTCGTTGAGGTCCGGCAGCGCGTAAAAGGTGCTCAGGGGAATGAAAACCTCGTACCCCACGCCGTGACAATCCAGCGTGACGTGCGTCGGTGCTTTGAAGACCAGCCGGCCCGTGAGTGCCGCGATCATGCCTGTTCGACGAGGGGGGGCCGAACGGCACGGCCCTATCCCGCCGCCGCGATTTTCTCCATGATCTCGTCGGAAATGTCGAAGTTGGCGTGGACCTTCTGGACATCATCGTGGTCGTCCAGAATTTCCATCAGCTTGAGCGTTTGGTCGGCGTCCTTTTCGGCCAGCGGCACGGAATTCTGAGGGATGTAGGTGACCTCGGCGAACGATGGCTCGATGTTCTGGTCAAGCAGCGTTTTCTTCACGGCTTCGAAATCCGCCGGAGCCGTAATAACCTCGAATGTTTTCTCTGCCACTTTGACGTCTTCGGCGCCGGCTTCAAGGGCGAGGGTCAGGAGCCGATCTTCCTCCACTTTCTGGCGGTCCACGATGAGCTGCCCTTTTTTCTGGAACTGCCAGGCCACGGACCCCGCTTCGGCCATGGAGCCGTTGTTTTTGGTCAGGAGGCTGCGGATTTCCGCGACGGTCCGATTGCGATTGTCAGTCACGATTTCGAGCAACAGAGCGGTTCCGCCGGGCGCGTAGGCTTCCAGCGTGAACTCTTCGTAGGTGATGCCGGGGAGTTCCCCGGTGCCACGCTGGATGGCTTTTTTCAGCGTGTCACCCGGCATGTTGGCGTCTTTGGCCCGGGCGATGGCCAGCCGCAGACGAGGATTGCCGTCCGGATCCCCGCCTTGGCGGGCCGCGATGGTCAACTCACGGATGAGGCGGGTGAAGATCCGGCCGCGCTTGGCGTCTACCGCCGCCTTGTGCCGTTTTGTGGTGGCCCAGTGACTGTGGCCGCCCATGGTGATTCCTCCTCCACTCAAGGGGCAGGTGAACGGCCCCGGGGTGCCGTGAACACCCCTACGGTCGTGTGGATTCCGGACCCGTCCCCCGGGCCAGATAATGCGACCGCGAATTTATGAATTTTGCCTTGATTTTAGGCTGTTTGTAGCACAGGGCCAAGCCAGGTGTCAACGTGGGGAAGCGCGGCATTCCAGGGCAGACAACTGGAAAGAAAGTGCAACGGGACGGTGACTTACCTGAGATCCAATCAGATGTTTGATCCCTGACGCTTGGCCACCCAGGCGGCATCGGCGATGCTCCAGAGGGCCAGGCCGAGAATCAAAAGCGAGACAAGAAAGAGTCGCCCGATGTTTTGAGGCGGCGTCCCTGTGGTGGACAGGTGAAGAAGTTCATCGGGGTCGATGGAGCTGAGGAGGATCCCACCCAATGCGAGCAACCCCAGAAAAAATCCAACTCCTTTTCCCCATTGGCGGTTGTACCACTGCCCCAAGCCGGGCAGGAGTGCGGAGAGCAGGGCCGCCAAGGCGGCGTGGCGTGGTCCATCACGTCCCATGGCACCCAGTATCGGAATGGGAGGGACCGGATGTCAAGGAGACGGGTGCGGGCTATTCCGAATAGACCAACAACTGGAGCCCAATGACCAGGATCAGGCTGGACCAGGCGAGGCTCCACCGGAAGCAAGCCGAGGCAGAGAAGATGCCGGTCCCTCCCGTGGGCATTCCGACGTAGGCCGGAATCGCCGCCTGGTCTCCCGTCCGGTCTGCCAGCAGTTTACAGATTCCGGCCGTGATGGCCAGCGCACCCATGATGGCGTGGTGGATCACAATCGTGTGTGCCGCAGGGTGGGGGCCGTGAGTATGCATGAACAGCATCAGACCGCCCACGATGGCCAAAGCCGGGAGGGACACCTTCAACCAGGTGTCATTTGACTCGCCGGTTCGCCGGATCAGTTCGACCGTGCCGACTCCCAGCAAGAGGACGCCAAAAATCTTGTGCTGGGTCATCTCCCCATGGTTTCCTGAGAGGGTCTCGAGCAGGCTCAGCGGGCCGATCGGCCAGGCCGCGTGATCGCTCCAGATCATGAGGAAGAGGCCGGCTCCCAACATCGCGATGGGAAGCAGGAACCGGCTCCACAGCAGCTGGAGGGGAACGAGGCTTTGACGAAGTTCGCTCAGGCCGATCAACAGGACAAAGAATCCAGCGATGTGGTGGTTGAACTCGGAATAGGCCTTGCCCTCCGGTGATCCTTCCCATTGTCCAGCCCCCGCGGACCCGTGCGCCTGATGCGCCGAGGTCGTATCGGCCACCGACCCATGTCCACCTTTTCCGTGAGATGATTCGGCGGAGTGCGACAGGAGCGGAAACCAGCAGGTTAGCAGGAGCAGAAGGATCTGTCCCAGCCAAGCAATGCATCGAAACGTCGCCCTTCCAGGGAGGGCAGAGATCCGGTCTGGTGATGTCTCGATCATCGCGCTCGGATTTATACGAAAGGCCCATCCGGGAAGCCGGATGGGCCTTGTTGAGGCCTTCTGAAGTTGTCTGGCTGAAAAGATTACATGAACTTCATGAATTTTTCTTTCGCTTCATCCATCACCTGGGCGGTAATGGTGGTGGCGCCGCGCTCCTTGGCCAGCCGCTCGATTTCGCGCCGGGCCATGGGACGGATGAAGTCCGGAATGTTCTCCAGCCGTTTCTCGGCGTCCGGAGACCAGGTGACGCCGTTGGAATCGTTCTTCGCATCGTCCATCACCTGCAACGTGATGGTGGTGAACCCGTTCTTGCGCGCAAAGGTCTCGATGCTGCTCTGGACCATGGGCTTCACGAACGAGGGCAGCTTCTCCAATCGCTCCATGGCGTCCGGCGTCCAGGTGAATTCCGACGAGGAGGAACCGCCGGTCTTGCTCTCCGAAGATGTGAGGCCCATCTCCGCCACCATGGCGGAGAAGGGGCATCCGCCCGATTTCGCTGATGCGTCGTCGGGCTTCTCCGCGGAAGCCTGAGCGGAGGCAGGCGTGTCCGCCGAGGCTTTGGCGGAAGCGGGTTGCCCGGCCTGAATCTTGTCATTGAGGTAGGCGGCCATCTGTCCGGCTCCGGCCTGGGCGTCCTCCTTGAGCGTGCCCCGGGTCATCTCAAAGGGCTCGGCCTTCACGGCGCGTCCCCCGAGCTGGACGCCCAACGAACTGACCATCTGGGTCTCGCCCGGGTTCGTCACCATGGAAAACTTGGCGCCGCAGGAGGGGCAGCCGAAGAAGACACCCAAGGAACCCTCCGCGGGCTTTTCCACCTTCTGGAAGCTCATATAGGTTTCGCAGTTCAAACAAACGAATTTCATGTTTAACCCCCCAGGCGATGGGCTCTAGGCTATGGGCAATGGGTTGGAAAAGACACCCTCGTTGAAATTGTCCGCGATCGCCCCTAGCCTAGAGCCAGGGACTTAGAGTTTTTCCGCCATTACTTTCTTGTAGTCTAAGATCGAGCGCACCCGTTCCGCAATCTCCTGGTATCGCTGAATCGTGGGGTAATCCGCGTCCAACAGAGGAGCCCCCTTGTCAAAGGTGCGGGCCAGGGTCCGATCAAAGGGGATCCGGCCCAACAGCGGGACGTCCAGAGCATCGCACATGGCTTGGGTGTCCCCCTCGAAGAGCTCGTGTTCGGCTCCGCAGGATGGACAGCGGTATTGGCTCATGTTCT
>JBFFYZ010000044.1:0-9459 GCA_041568895.1 Nitrospiraceae bacterium | reverse complement strand
TGCCGAGGCTGTGGGCGATCACGGTATAGACCGGCGGTTGGTACGTGCCGGAGCCTCCCTTCTCATGGCGGCACCAATCAATGAAATCTCTCAGGTGGATTTCATCTAAGACCACGTGAAAGTGCCGGACGGCATGCCCCCTGGTCCGACCGTAGTCGCCGTAGAGATGAATGTCCCCAAGAACATCATCAAAGATCAGCTTGGCCAGTGCTGGCCGGTACAGGGCCAACAGGCGTTTGATGGGTACGGCTGTCCCTTCCAGTTGACGCAGGAGCTGATCTGCCCAGAGAGGGATCCACTTTGGTGGGGCGGCTTTCTCCAGGCGATCGAGCAGGGCGGCGGTCCATTTTTCTGTCGGGGAGGCATATTCGGGATGAAGGTCTTGGAGGATATGGGCCCAACGGAGATCCACGAATCGAAAATTTCGGCCGGATGTGACCGTTGCTCGAGTGCCGTCGAACTTGCCGGTATTCTCGGTGGGGTCCACCGGGATTCCGGTGAACTCCGACCAGCCGTGGCCCGTTCCCCTCCGGCGGATGGACTGAGTGGAGAGGGTGGCGGGAAGTAGGCTCCGATAATAGCCGGGAGACTTTCCCTGGCGGATCTCCGCAAACCGGTGGACCACCTCGTAGGCCGTCGCGTTTTGCTTCTGTTCTCCAATCCCGTGGACCACAATGACATAATGGCGGGGGCTTGAGGCGGGCATCGGCACTCCTTATGGTTGGAGTCGGGAGATCCTTTTTGTTCCGTGATCACCCTAACCCTAGTGATTGAGGGAAGGTATCTTAGTGATTGAGGGAAGGTCAGTCAATTATGAGACTCCGCTGGCCTGGATCCAACTGGGATGAATCCCTCAGAAATCGATCGAAAGGAGAATTGGCTCCTCTGTGGGCGAGGGGTCCGCTCTATGATAAGATCCTTCGTTGAGGTCCACCCATGAAGACATTCACGCTCATGTCCGAGTTCAAGCCCTGCGGCGACCAGGGCCAGGCCATCGAGAAGCTCACGGCCTCCGTGCGCGCCGACGTCAAGCACCAGGTGTTGTTGGGGGTGACGGGATCGGGCAAGACCTTCACGATGGCCAATCTCATTGAGCGGGTTCAAAAGCCGACGCTGGTGTTGGTGCATAACAAGACCCTCGCCGGTCAACTCTATCAAGAATTTAAGAATTTTTTCCCCCACAATGCGGTCGAGTACTTCGTCAGCTATTACGATTATTATCAGCCTGAGGCGTACCTCCCCCAGACCGACACCTATATCGCCAAGGATGCGTCCATCAACGACGCGATCGATCAGATGCGCCACTCGGCCACGCGATCCCTTCTCGAGCGGAACGATGTCATCATTGTGTCCTCGGTCTCGTGTATCTACGGCCTCGGCTCGCCTGAGGTGTACCACGGGATGCTGCTGTATCTTGAGGAAGGCATGGAGATCCGCCGAGAGCAGATCCTGTCCAAGCTGGTCGAGATCCAGTATGCCCGCAACGACACCGACTTTCACCGCGGCACTTTTCGGGCTCGAGGGGACGTCCTTGAAATTTTCCCGGCCTCTTCGGACGCGGTCTCGGTGCGCATCGAGCTCTTTGGCGACCAGGTGGATGCCATCCATGAAATCGATCCGCTCACGGGAAAATCCTTGGCCCGGCTTCCCAAAGTGCCCATTTACCCCAACACCCACTATCTCATCGCGCCGGATCGCTACGATGGGGCCTTGCAAGGCATTGAGGAGGAGCTCGAGGCGCGCATCGTCTCCTTCGAGCAGCAGAAAAAATTGGTGGAGGCTCAGCGGATCGAACAACGGACGCGGTTTGATCTGGAAATGATCCGGGCCATGGGCTACTGCCACGGCATTGAAAATTACTCCCGTCACCTCAGCGGACGGGCTTCGGGGGAGCCGCCTCCCACCTTGCTGGACTATTTCCCCGAAGACTTTCTGCTGATCGTGGACGAATCCCACGCCACCATCCCGCAGGTGCAGGGGATGTACGAAGGGGACCGGTCCAGAAAGCAAAGCTTAGTGGAATATGGATTTCGGCTGCCGTCGGCGTTCGACAACCGGCCTCTGACCTTTGCCGAGTTTGAGAAGAGTCTTCACCAAGTGGTCTACGTGTCGGCGACGCCTGGCCCCTACGAGTTAAAACATGCGAAAACAGCGGTCGTGGAGCAGATCATCCGACCCACCGGGCTCCTGGATCCGGTCATCGAGGTCCGCCCCGCCAAAGGGCAGGTGGATGACTTGTTGGGCGCCGTGCGCGCTGAGGTGGCTCGCGGCCATCGGATGTTGGTCACCACCTTGACGAAGCGCATGGCAGAAGATCTCACCGAGTACTATCACGACCTGGGGGTGAAGGTCCGGTATCTGCATTCGGATATCAAAACCCTTGAGCGCGCCGAAATCGTCCAGGAGCTTCGGCGGGGAGCCTTTGACGTGTTGGTGGGAATCAATCTTTTACGGGAAGGGCTGGACATTCCCGAGGTGAGCTTGGTGGCGATTCTTGATGCGGATAAGGAAGGGTATCTGCGGTCCCACCGGTCTCTGATCCAAACCGCGGGCAGGGCGGCCCGTCACAGCGAGGGCCGGGTCATTCTGTATGGAGACAGGGTTACGGAGTCCATGCGAATGGCGATCGAGGAAACGGCCCGTCGGCGACACCTTCAGGAGAAGTACAACAAGACCCACGGCATCACGCCGCAAAGCGTGAAAAAGGGCATCCACGACCTCGTCTATCGCATGGTCGAGGCCGATTACCCCAGACTGGACCTGGCGGCCGAGCCCAAGGCTGGGTATGCTACCCCTGAGGGACTGGAGCGGGCTATCAAGAAGTTGGAGGAAGAGATGAAGGCTGCGGCGAAGACCCTGGATTTCGAGCGGGCCGCCGAGCTACGGGATCGGGTTCGGGCACTCAGGAAGAAGGAGCTGGAGCTGATCTCATAACCCGAGGGCTAAAATTGCTTGTAAAGGTACATGCCGAGGAAGATACCCAGGAAGGTCAGCAGATTCATCTTAATGGAAAAGCCGATCGTGAACTTGAAGAGGATCAAGTCGATGGAGAGCGGAGGTTTGATCCCCGGTGTCAATGCGGTCGCGAAAATGTTCTGAATGGTCCCTTCCGGTGCCATGATGCGGAGGATCTCACCTAAGATCCCGCCCAGCAAGCCCCCGAGCAGGATAAACATCAATAAGAGCCACGGTGATTTACGCATCGCAGGTTCCCTTTAGGGTGGCCGGAGCCTTCCGTAGGGTGAATTGCGGTGCACCATAGCGAAACCAGCCGGAGAAGTCAAGAAACCCGAGGGTTGTGTACATCCGCGGTCAAGAGCGCTCGGTGCCTTGCCCCGGTCCCCAACCCGTTACCACCCTGTTGATGGGGACCAGTGGGACCGTCTGTTTTCTTGGTCCAGGACGCCTCCAAGCAAAGGGCAACGATCTTGGTGGGGGCGAACAGGACGGTCTGTGTCCTGCCCAAACGCTTGACTTCCCACCAGGGGTCCGTTTAGACTGCCCGATGGTCTTTTTTCAGGTTTTTCTAGGGAGTAGGAGACTTTTCGGTGTTTGAAGGCCTCAGTGAAAAGTTTGAGACGATCCTCAAGCGGCTCCGCGGCCAGGGGGTCCTGTCCGAAGAGAATATCGGGGAGGCGCTGAAGGAAGTCCGCATGACCCTCCTCGAGGCGGACGTCAATTTTAAGATCGTCAAGACCTTCATCGACCGGGTGCGCGAGAAAGCGGTCGGTCAGGAAGTGCTCCAAAGCCTGACCCCAGGCCATCAGGTCGTGAAAGTCGTCTGGGAGGAACTTCGCGACCTCATGGGTCGTGAGCACGCCGGCCTGACCCTGGCTCCGGTACCCCCGACCGTGATCATGATGGTGGGCCTGCAGGGAGCCGGAAAGACCACCACCTGCGGAAAGCTGGCTTGTCTCCTCAAGACCCAAGGGAAACGGGTTCTCTTGGTCGCTGCCGATCCACGGCGTCCTGCTGCAGGGGAGCAATTGGCCAGCCTGGGGTCTGATCTCGACGTGCCGGTTCACCGTGCCGACCGGTCGGGGGCGTCCCAGGAGGACGTGGTCCGGGTCTGTCAGCAAGGGGTCGAGCGAGGCCGTGATCAAGGATTCGATGCGGTGATCCTCGACACCGGGGGCCGCCTCCACATCGATGATGAGTTGATGGCCGAGTTGGCTGCCATCAAGGACAGGGTGAAGCCCCACGATGTGGTCTTGGTGGCGGATGCGATGACCGGGCAGGATGCGGTGATGATGGCGGAGCGGTTCGACCAGTTGGTCGGTCTCACGGGCATTATCCTGACCAAGGTGGAAGGCGATGCACGCGGGGGGGCCGTGTTATCGATTCGGGCTGCGACCGGTAAGCCGGTGAAGTATCTGGGTGTGGGGGAGAAACTGGAGGCCTTGGAGCCCTTTCACCCCGACCGGATGGCCTCCCGGATTCTCGGCATGGGGGACGTACTCTCCCTCATTGAAAAAGCGCAGGCGGCCTACTCCAAAGAGGAAGCCGAATCGCTCCGAGACAGCCTGAGCGAGAAATCCTTTACGTTGGACACCTTCAGAACTCAGATCTCCCAGGTGAACCGCATGGGGTCCCTGGATCAAATTCTCGGGATGCTCCCCGGTGGGCAGCGGCTGAAAGACATGGCGGGGGCGGGAGCTCCAGACAAGGAGATTGCGCGGGTCGTCGCCATCGTAGACTCTATGACCCCTCGGGAACGTCGAGACCATACCCTCCTCAATGGAAGCCGCAAGAAGCGTATTGCCCGGGGCAGTGGGACGCAGGTGCAGGATGTGAACCGGTTGATCAAGCAGTACTTAGCGGCCAAAAAAATGATGAAGACGTTGACGACCGGCGGAGGAAGACGACAGGTGGCTCAGCTGCTTCGGTCATTCTGAAGAGCCGGGCCGAACATTCTAGGAACTGAGAGGGAGGACTATCACGTGGCAGTGCATTTACGATTGACTCGACGGGGCCGGCACAAACGACCGTTCTATCGCCTGGTGGCGGCGGATTCCAGAATGCCCCGAGACGGCCGCTTTATCGAAGTGTTGGGGACCTATGATCCGCTCAAACAGCCGGCCCTTCCGGAGCTGAAACAAGACCGGGTGCTGGATTGGCTCAGCAAGGGCGCCCAGCCCTCCACGACGGTGCGGACCTTGCTCAAACGAGCAGGGGTCCTGAAGCAGTTTGAAACCATGCGGGCGACCGCCAAGACAGGATCCTGAGGCGGTCCAGGTTTGCTGGCCCATGAGTGGGACCACGGAACTGATCGCGATCGGGCGAATCGTCAAACCCTTTGGAGTAAAGGGGGAGGTTCGGGTCCGCTCCCTCAGCGATGTGCCGGGGCGATTCCAGGAGCTGCCCGGAGGTCCGGAAGTGACCTTGGAGGCCCCGTCCGGGAGATCCATCAGAACGGGGGTCACCCGAGTGCGACCGGATCGGGGCTCCGAGGAATTTTTTGTTTTGGGCTTCGAGGCCTTTGCGACTCCGGAGGAAGCCGCTCAGTTCCGGGGGGGACTCATCAAGATTGCTCGGAACCAAGCTCCATCCCTCCCGGAGGGCCAATACTATGAATTTGAACTGGTGGGCTTGACCGTCCGCGATGAAACGGGCCGGGTTTTGGGGAGGCTCGAAGAGGTCTTGGAGACCGGCAGCAACCACGTGTTTGTGGTGCGCGGGGAGGGGCAGGAAGTCCTGCTCCCCGGGACGAAACAGGTGGTCGCGGCCGTGAATCTTGACGAGCAGACCATGACCGTCCGGAGTACGGAGGGATTGATGAGCGAGGAGGACAAGGGTTAAGGCATGCGATGCGAGATCCTCACTCTGTTTCCCGACATGGTCGGTCCGGTCCTCGGACAGAGCATGGTCAAGCGCGCGCGCGAGAAGGGCCTCCTGGACGTTCGGGTCAGAAACCTGCGCGACTATACCCAGGATCGGCACCAGGTGGCGGATGACGCGCCCTATGGCGGGGGAGCGGGAATGGTGTTGAAAGCGGAACCCTTTTTCCGCGCCATCGAGGCGCTTCGCTCGGAGTACCAGGAGCCCAGCCCAGGGTCAATGCTGCGTCTGGTGCTGCCCTCCCCGCAAGGCCGGCCGTTCACCCAGCGGGTCGCCGAATCCTTTCGGGATGAATCGCGCACGCTGGTGTTTCTGTGCGGTCATTATGAAGGGGTGGATGAGCGCGTTCGGCTTGGGTTGGCGCCGGAGGAAATTTCCATCGGGGATTACGTGCTGACGGGCGGGGAGCTTCCGGCCTTGGTCATGATCGATGCGGCCGTCCGGCTGATCGAGGGGGTCTTGGGGGATCCGGAGTCCGCCCAACACGAATCCTTCTCGGACTCCTTGCTGGATTTTCCCCAATATACACGGCCGACGGAAGTCCGAGGACTCACCGTCCCGGAGGTGTTGTTGTCTGGCAACCACCAGGCTATCAGGCAGTGGCGTCGCAAAGAGGCGTTGAAAAACACCTACTTGAAGCGCCCCGATTTGCTTCACGACCGGTTACTCAACGAAGAGGATCGGCGATTGTTGGATGAAATTCGGCGCGAGGTGACCGAGCCAGCGCCAGTGCGGTGTGGGGAGGAGGGGTAATCACATGAATCGATTGGAGCGAATCCAACGATCGTTGGCAAAGAAGACGGTTCCACCCTTTGAAATTGGCGATACCGTTCGTGTTCATGCCAAGGTGGTCGAAGGAGAAAAAGAGCGTATTCAGGTGTTTGAAGGCGTGGTGATCAGCCGGAAGGGCGGACGCAACAGCGAGACTTTCACGGTCCGCAAGGTGTCCTACGGAGTGGGCGTCGAACGGATCTTCCCAATCCACTCGCCCATTGTGTCCCGAATCGAGGTCGTCCGGCAGGGCAAGGTGCGCCGAGCCAAGCTGTACTACCTGCGCGCGAAGAAGGGCAAGAAGGCTAAGGTCGAAGAGCGGGAATTTGCTCAAGAGGCCAAGACCGCGCAGGGGACTGCCCGCCCGGAGACCGGAGACAAGACCGAAAGCGGAGCTGCGGCAGAAGAGGCCGTCTCGGCCGCAAAAGCGTGACCGGTTTCCCCCTCAGCAGGTAAGCATCCACCAGCCGCTTTCGGAGTCAACCTCCGTGAAGTCGGCTGACAGGGTTGAATGGAGCCCACGGACGTCTTTGAGACGGAAGCCCGACGCCGGGGGTACCGTCTTGTCGCTGGGCTGGACGAGGCGGGCCGGGGGCCCCTTGCCGGGCCCGTTGTGGCCGCGGCAGTGATCCTGCCTCGACGGTGTCGCCTGGAAGGGTTAAACGACTCCAAGCAGGTCGAGGAGGCGGATCGTGACCGACTCTTCGACCGCATCACGCAGCGGGCCGTGGGCTTCGGGATCGGAATGGCCAGCCCGCGGGAAATCGACGACCTGAATATCCTGGAAGCCTCCCGGCTGGCCATGGTCCGGGCGGTCCAGGCGCTGGCCCCGGCCCCGGACTTTCTGCTCCTCGATGCGGTCACCCTGACCGCAGTCACGTTTCCCCAACGAGCCATCATCAAGGGGGATGGGTTGTCCGTCTCCATTGCGGCTGCCTCCATCCTGGCCAAGGTGACCCGGGATCGTCTGATGCGGGACTGGCACCGCCGCTACCCCCAGTACAATTTCCACCTTCACAAGGGATACCCGACCCCCGACCATCTCCGGTTGCTGGAACAGTTTGGTCCCTGCAAGATCCATCGCTTGACTTTTGGGCCGGTCCGCCGGGGCCTGTCTGGACAGGGGCAGACCAAGGAGAATTCCGATCGGAGTTGCGGCTCGAATTCTGGAGGGGTGGAGGCCCGGCCATCTCAACTTGCTCAACCCGCGTCGGAGAAGGATCGGGGATGAGCTTCGTGAGACGGGCCCTGGGCCAAGCAGCGGAATTGCAGGCCGAGCGGTATTTGCGTCGGAAGGGTTTCCGCATCCTGGACCGGAATGTCCGATCACCCCTCGGAGAACTTGATCTCGTGGCGCGTTCCGGAACGGTGTTGGTGTTTGTGGAGGTGAAGGCGAGGCGGACGTCGGCCCTGGGCGGGGCCGCGTTCGCCGTGGATGGGCGAAAGCAAGCCAAGCTGGTTCGGCTTGCTGCACAGTATTTGGCTCAACGCAAGCTCAGCAATCGGCTTTGCCGGTTCGATGTGGTACTATGCCGGGAAGGAACGGACAGCCCCGCCCACATCGAGCACATTGAAAATGCCTTTCAAGTATCGGGGGAGGATCTGCGGTGGTGAGGGGTGTTGACCCGAACGGTGTTTGTCGGCGTACGACCTCATGATCCAGATATTCCACGTCACCAAGTACTATGACCGGCGTCCGGCTCTGGTTGATATCAATCTGCAGATCCAGAAGGGCGATTTTGTCCTGTTAATGGGGCCGAGCGGGGCCGGAAAAACCACCCTGCTGAAGTTGGTCTTCTGCGCTGAATCTCCGGACGAGGGACAGATCCTGGTCCAAAATCGCAATATCGCCCGCCTCCGGCCCTCCGATGTCCCGTATCTCAGACGGACCATGGGATTTGTGTTCCAGGATTTCCGGCTGCTACCGAAAAAAAACGTGTTTGACAATGTGGCCCTTCCCCTGGTGGTGCAAGGGGCCTCCTCCTTCGAAATCAAGCGCCGCGTGGCGGAAGCGTTGAAGGCCGTCGGGGTGGAACATAAAAAGGACAGCCGGCCGGTCACCCTGTCCGCGGGCGAGCAACAGCGGGTGTGTATCGCCCGCGCGATCGTCAACGGGCCCAGCATTTTGTTGGCCGACGAACCCACCGGCAACATGGATCCGGATCTGGCGCAGGAAATTTTCGAACTGTTCAAGACGATCAATGCGCGAGGCACCACCGTGGTCGTCGCCACCCATAATCGCCAGATGATCGATCAAATCAATCGGCGGGTGGTGATCCTTCAGCAGGGGCAGGTGGTCCTGGACCAGGGGGCGGGACAATGAGGCGGCTCCGGTACCTCATCGCGGAAGCTTTGACCAACATCCGCTTGAATCGGACCACAACCCTCATTGCCTTGGCGACGACCGCGTTTACGCTCGCCTGTTTTGGGGTGTTTCTCCTGCTGTACTGGAACCTTCGCGGAATCACCACCTCCCTGCAGGAGGAGATTAAGGTCATCGTTTATGTGAAGGACTCTTTCGGCACTCAGGGAACCTTGGAATTGCAGCAGCGGCTCAAACGCGAGCCCGAGGTCGGGTCGTTGAGCTACGTATCGAAAGAGCAAGCGCTGCAGGAATTCCGCGAGCAGTTCCCGTCGGACTATCATTTGTTGGAGGGGTTGGGTGAGAACCCCTTGCCGGCGTCCTTCGTGGTCACCCTCGCACCCCGCTACCGGTCCTCCGAGACCATCAAACGGTGGACGGATCGCTTGACGGCCATTCCCGGGGTGGCCCGTGTCCAGTACAGCCGCGATTGGATTGAGAGCCTTGCCACGGTCCTCGGGTTCGTCGAGCTTGCCGCCATCGCGGTC
>JBFFYZ010000043.1:0-9469 GCA_041568895.1 Nitrospiraceae bacterium | reverse complement strand
GAAGAATATGCGGATAGCCGTCGGCACCAAAACTGACGTCGGGCGCAAGCGTGCGCGCAACGAGGACAGTCATTGTGCCGATCCCCGGCTGGGTCTCTACGTGGTGTGTGACGGCATGGGCGGGCTCGATGCCGGTGACCGGGCCAGCAGATTGGCGGTCGACACCATTCATCGGTGCATGGTGGAAGCCGGCCGACATCTAGAGCATGCCGGAAGCGATGGCTACGACCCGCGGTTTTCCCTCTGCACCAACCGACTGGCCGGCGCCATCCGGCAGGCCAACCAGGCCATTTATGGGGCGAGCCGGGAGGCGTCCCAACGGGGCATGGGAACCACGGTTGTGGCGGCGTTCATTCAGGACCAGGTGCTTTCGGTGGCACACGTGGGGGATAGCCGCCTCTATCTGATCCGTGGAGGGACTATCCAGGTCCTGACCGCGGATCATTCTTTGGTGGCCGAGCAGGTTCGAGGCGGAGCCTTGACTGCCGAGGAGGCGGCGCGTTCGCCGCAGCGGAACATCGTCACCAGGGCTCTGGGGATCGACGAAAAGGTCGAGGTCGACCTCGACGAGATTCAACTCATGGGCGGGGACATGCTGTTGTTATGCTCCGATGGCCTCACGCGCGGAGTGGAACCGGAGGGCCTGTTGAGGGCCATTGGGAAAGAGAAGGACCCGCAAGCGGCCTCCGAGCGCCTGGTCACGCTTGCCTGCGAAGCCGG
Source organism: Nitrospiraceae bacterium (assembly GCA_041568895.1). Lineage (GTDB taxonomy): Bacteria > Nitrospirota > Nitrospiria > Nitrospirales > Nitrospiraceae > JBFFYZ01. The sequence goes on along the minus strand of JBFFYZ010000043.1, from coordinate 8,749 downwards.
AGGCGAAGATAATATCACCGCGATCCTGGTCGCCGTTCAGAGTCGTGGCCGGAAAGGTTTGCGGCGCTGGATGGGATGGATCAGGAGTCGGGTCTGGCGCGGATAACGGAGGCGACGCCTCCACCGTGGACGAATGTGACGTGATGGGCAAGGAGATCTGATCCATGGCCATGGTGCTGCTGACCTTCAATGCGCATGTGTTGAAGGAAGTGTCTCTCGATCAACCGCACACGTGGATCGGGAGGAAACCCCACAATGCCATCGTGATCGACAATCCGGCCGTGTCCGGAGAGCATGCCCGCATCGTTCAGGAGAACGGGGGCTATGTCATCGAAGACATGTGTAGTACCAACGGGACCTTCGTGAACGATAAGAAAGTAGATCGACATCAGTTACAGGACGGGGATCAGGTTCGAATCGGCAAACACGTGCTTGTCTATCAGGACAGCGACGCTGCCACGGGCCGTCCCACCGTCTTCCAACCGGGCGCTGCCGCCTACGATCCCAATAAGACCATGATTCTGGATACGGCCAAACAGCGGGAGCTCCTGAAAGGGGAGCAGGCAGCCGCTGCCGCCGAAAGGGCATCGGAAACCATGGGGTTGGGGTTGCTTCAGGTGATGGCCGGAAAGACCGACCAAAAAGAATACCGGCTGACCGGGCGGTTGACGATGATCGGGTCCCAGAACAACGCGACGGTTCGGCTCACCGGGTGGTTTGCCCCCAAAGTGGCGGCCTTGATCAGTCGCCGGCCCGAGGGGTACGTCATCGGAATGTCGGAGGCGGGCATTGCCATCCGGATCAACGGCGCCCGCATGAAGGACCGACGCGAGTTACAAGGCGGGGATCTCATCGAAGTGGCCGGCGTGAAACTCCTGTTTTCCCTGCTGGGTTCGCGCTCGAAATCCAACGGCTAAGCTCCCTCGGGGATGGCGTCCTTCCCTCGCCCGTGCGTTTTCACGTCCGGCGGCCACCCCCCTGTCTCTTCCGTTTTCTCCAAGATGGCAAACAGTTGACCCAGCGCCTGGTTTAGGGGGAGTATTCCCTTCGAAGGAGTCGGGAGAAGTTCATGCGCAGGAATTGGCTGGCCGAGAGCAAAACCATCAAACGTCTGGGTTTCGGCGTGGCGGTCGCCGTGACGGCGACCATGTTGCTCATGGCCTGGGTGGGACCTGCGCTGTGGGACAGGAGGCATCCCACCTTCCTGGATCGCCTGGAAAGCGCTTCCTTGGACTTCCGGTTTCTCCTCCGGGGCCCCCGCGATCCGGGCGAGGAGATCGTGGTCGTCGCCATTGACGACCTCAGCCTCAAGGAGCTCGGACGGTGGCCCTGGTCACGGGACAAACAAGCGGGCTTGGTGAAGCGGATCGGGGCCGACGGGGCGAAGGTGATCGCCCTGGATATCATGTACCTGGAACCGGAGGTCACCGAGCACTTGAGCAGCCTTCGGGATCTCATGAATACCGCCAAGACTGCCGAGGCCGCCTCTCCCGCGCTGCGAGCCCTTTTACAGCAAAAGCTGGCCCAGGCCGATACGGATCAGCAGTTTGTGCAGAGTTTGGGGGCGGTCAATAACGCGGTGCTCGCCCTCCCGCTGGTGGTCCCGATGGGCGATGCGAATCACGATGGGGTGCTTCCTGATACGCGGGTGCCGGACTATATCGCACGCCACATGTTCATGCTGGTTAGAAACGCCAGCAGGAATGAACGTCTCCAGCCCCTCCGGGCGGTGGACTATCACTCCCCCATAAAACCGTTTGTAGAGCGCGCCGTCAGTCTCGGGCACGTGTATACCATTCCCGACCCGGACGGTGTGACCCGGTACGAGTATTTGGCTCTCCGGTACGGGGCCCGGGATCACTATTATCCGTCGTTCGCCCTGGAAGTGGCCCGGCTGTTTTTAGATGTTCCGCGAGAGCGAGCCAGTTTACGGCTGGGAGAAGGCGTGACCCTGGAAGACCGGTTTGTCCCTTCGGATCAGAAAAGCCGGATGCTCATCAACTACCTGGGGCCCGAGCGAACCTTCCCCTATGTCTCGGCCACCGATGTGATTCACAACCGAGTGGCTCCCGGCAGGTTTCAGGGCAAACTCGTGCTGATCGGCACCACCGCGCTGGGAACCTATGATCAAAAAACCACTCCGTTTTCGGCCAACGTTCCGGGGGTCGAGGTCATCGCCACCGTGGTGGAGAACATCCTGCACGGTCAGTTTTTGATCAAAAATATTTGGTCCGGCCCCCTCGATTTCGGCTTGACGCTGGTGTTCGGACTCACGTTGGGGATGATCCTGCCCCGGATGAAGGCGGTGACCGGCGCAGCCCTCGCCATATCGGTCTTAGTCGGGTATGGACTGGCGGCCTTCTACCTCTTCCAGAGGCAGGGGATTTGGGTGGGGGTGGTCTATCCGATGGCGACGATTGCGCTGACCTTCGTCTCCATTACCGTCCTTCGCTTCATGACCGAAGAGCAACAGAAAAAGGAAATTCGGCAAATGTTTTCTAGCTATCTCAGCCCCGCCATCGTCGGGGAGTTGATCAAAGATCCCATGAAGGCCCGAATCGGAGGATCGCGAAAAGAAGTGACCATGCTGTTTTCGGACATCATCGGGTTTACCTCCTTCAGCGAGAAGCGGGAGGCGGAAGAGGTCGTCGCTCAGCTCAACGAGTATCTCAACGCCATGACGGATATCGTATTTCACTGGCACGGGACCCTCGATAAATTCGTCGGTGACGCCCTGGTGGTCTTTTGGGGAGCTCCGCTGGAGCAACCCAACCACGTGGAGCTGGCGGTCAAATGTGCTCTCCACATGCGGAAGCGGGTGACGGAGCTCCAGTCCCAATGGATCGCGGAAGGCAAACCGCCGTTGGATATCGGGATCGGAATCAACACGGGCATGGCGGTGGTCGGCAATATCGGCGCCGAAGGGAAGAAGATGGACTATACGGTCATCGGCGACCACATGAACCTGGCAGCCAAAATCGAGACGTTTACCAGAACCCTGGCCTACCGCATTGTGATGACGGAATATTCAGCCGAGCGGTTGAAGTCGCTGATTGCCGCGGGCACGGTGCCTGGCGCTCCGGTTCGGATCGGGCACGTCAAGTTAACCAAGCTCGGCGCCGTCTCGATCAAAGGCAAGGATCGACCCATTGTCATCTATGGGCTCGAATCCCTTCCTCAGGGGGAACCCTCCAAGCTGGAGGAAGCGGTGCAGGTGGATCTGCAGCTGGGGGCGGAAAAATTAGGGGTCGCGCTCGCTCGGCCGGATCCCTCGGGCGGGAGTTAGTCCACCCGCGGGGGATGAGGAATATCCTGAAACGTGAGGTCGGACAGTTGCTGGGCCACAGTGAGGCGTTCGCCGAGGGAAGGGGCGGTCAGGAATTGCGCCAAGAGGTCTCCCATGGCCCGGTCTCGTGTGGAGACGAACCGCAAGGTCTCGGACGGAGCGGTGGGCCAGAGATTGCGAAAGCAGAAGAAGGCCTGGAGCAGATCGTCCAGGAATAACCCCAGCAGGTAGTGGGCGGTCGGTGGTTGATGGCGGAGGTCTTCCGCTTTCCCGAGCCAATGGGTGCAGTCGGCTTTGAGCCGGATCTTCTCGTTGAGGCTGATCGGCGGCGGCCCTTGGCGGAAAATCTGGTTGGCTTTGTCCACCAGCTTGGCCCCCGCCCCCTCAAGGTCAAACAGAATCCGGCCTCGGCGGAGGAGCGGGGGAAGCCGAGGCACCTCCCGCAGTTCCTGCTCCATCGCCTTTTGTCCCCGATACCGAATTTCGACCAGCCGTGAGGCGACGCGGACCAGCTCGTGGCCTTCGGCCTGTCCCTTAATGACCGCGATGAGATCCAGATCGCTGTGAGCGGTCAGCGCCCGACGGGACCCTGACCCGACCAGGAGAATGGCCAAGAGATCCCCCCCGCGTTTGGCGCGGACATACCGGACCGCAGTCGCCAGGATCACGTCGTGGCCCGGTGGTTCGAGGGTTTTGGGCTGATCCTCCGGTTCCGGGTAGTCCAATAATTCCGCCTGCAATTCTTCCCGGCCCGGAAGATCCGGAACCTCGGTTTGCGGCTCAAACGGGGTGGTTGAGGGATCCTGTTCCATACTCAATGCGCGCGTTGCGGTTCGGTGCAGGGCGCGACCCTGCCGAGCGGGCAGTTGAGCCGGCCCTTGGTCACAAGAGGCGTGGGCGTGAAGAGGAAGGAGCGGAACGGAGGTCGATGTTGGTACGGCGCCGGGATCCCGACCGGATTCACGAACCGGCGAGCTGTTTCAGTTGCGTTTCAATGGATGGCAACCACTGATCAAAGGGGATCTGGGCATCCACCACGATCTCAATCTTGCCGTTGGGCAGCTTCCGAACGTCCCCCGGGGTAGCGGGGGACAGAGGAATTTCGACCCATTCCCGTGACAATCCCAAGCGATCCGTGAGTTCCAATATCCGGTTGATGTGTTTCAACGACACGACCTCGAGCACGATCTTTCCTCCCTACGTCATACCTTGCGCGACGTGAGGGCATTGTAGAGACGGCTCCGAGACCTGTCAACCGCCACACGCAGCCTAGCCGCGGGACAACACGTCCTCAAATATTTGACCCGCCTCCTCGATATCCTTGCCGGACACGTCCAGGTGAGTCACCGCGCGGAAGGTGCGGGGGCCGACTGGGTTCAGCAGGACGCCGGCCTTTTTCAGGTCGGCCACAATGTCCGCGGCGGACCGGCGGGTGTCCGGCAAATCAAACACCAGGATGTTGGTCTCCACCTGGTCCGGAGCGATGGAGACACCGGGAATCTTTTGGAGCCGCAGGGCGAGTCGCCGGGCGTGCTCATGGTCTTCCTTCAACCGGGGAATGTTGTGCTCCAGCGCATAGATTCCGGCGGCGGCCAAGATACCCGCTTGCCGCATGCCGCCGCCGTACATCCGGCGAATCGGACGGAGTCTCTCTCCCGTGGCCTGATCCGTGGCGATCAGGGAGCCAACCGGAGCGCCCAGGCCCTTGGACAGACAAAAGGACACCGTCTGGAAATGCTTCGCATAGTCCGCGACCGGAATTCCAGTCGCGACGACGGCATTGAACAGGCGGGCGCCATCCAGGTGCATGGGAAGATCATGGGCATCGGCCACCCGGCGAATCCGTTCGATGGTGGCCAGGGGGTAGATAGACCCGCCGCCGCTGTTATGCGTGTTCTCCAGACAGATCAGGGCGGTGGTGGGATTATACGGGTCCCGGGGGCGGATGGCCGCTTCCACCTGGTCCGGATCCAGGAGGCCTCGGGTGCCCGTCACCCAGTTAAGCTGAACGCCGGCCAGGGCGGAGGCGGCTCCGTGTTCGTAGCGCACGATATGGGCTCGGCTCTCGACGATGACTTCGTTGCCCGGCTGGGTGTGGACCCGGATGGACAATTGGTTGGCCATGATCCCCGAGGGAACGAACAGGGCCACGGGCTTGCCGAGGAGGGCCGCCGCCATCTCCTGCAGACGATTGACCGTCGGATCTTCTCCGTAGACATCGTCACCCACCGGAGCCCGAGCCATGGCTTCTCTCATGGCCGGGGAGGGTTTGGTCACCGTGTCGCTTCGAAGGTCAATCATCGCTGGTCTCCGCTAGTACCATGAGCTCCGACATTTTATATAAAGTAACACGTGAGCTAATTTTCCTCCGGGCTGCCTCGCATCACCGTCGCATTCTAAGAAAAAATAGGGACTCGGAACAAGTCCCGTGGGGCCGAGAGACCAGGGGGCGACCGGAGCCGAAGGGGCCGGATCGAGCGGTCTGCTGAGGGTCGTGATCCGAGGACTCGGCATTTTGACTCTGTGGAAAACCGCGTGTTATAACCGTGCGCGTCCGAAGGGTTGTGCGAAGGATTGTACGAAGGAATCTGGTGGTCTCATGGTTGAAGTTCCCGATAAAATTTATGTGACCAATCTGGCCAAGAAGGCGAGGGAAGCGGCGCGCCCGCTCTCCTTGCTCCCGACCCGGGTCAAGGATGAGGCTCTGGTGGCGATGGCCGACCGGCTGGAAGCCAAAGAGGACGAGATTCTCGAGGCCAACGAGCGGGACCTGGAAGCCATCGGAAAATCTCAGCCGACGGAGGCCAACAAGGATCGGGTGAAGGAGGGGGTGGAGCGTGTCCGGCTGACCTCCGAAGCCATTCAGGAACTGGCCAAGGGGCTTCGAGCGATCGCGGATCTTCCGGATCCCGTCGGTGAGGTGACGGGGGTGTGGCGTCGACCCAACGGCATCCAGGTCAGTCGGGTGCGGGTCCCCATCGGCGTCATCGGGGTGATTTCCGAGTTGGGACCCAAGGTCACCCTGGACATGGTCGGACTCTGTTTGAAATCCGGCAATGTCTGCGTGATACGACTGGGGGCGGACTGGATGCAATCCAATCTGGTGATTGGCAAACACCTGCGCGAAGCGGCGGAAGGGGTGGGCGTGCCCGTCGGGGCCCTCAGTTTTGTGGAACGGCCCGAACGCGATGCGGCCTTGGAACTGATCCGCCTCCCAAAATGTATCGATGCCATCATTCCGCGCGGCGGGGCGGGGCTCCGGAAAGTGGTGCTCGAGCAATCCCGGGTGCCGGTGCTCTGTCACGACGGCGGGATCTGCTTCCTGTACGTAGATGGCGATGCCGATCTGCCGCTGGCTCAAAACATGGTGGTGAATTCGAAGGTGCAGCAGGCCACCGCGGTCAATGCCATCGATACCCTGCTGGTGCATCAATCCATCGCACGGAGCCTGGTGCCGGGGCTGGTGCGGAGACTGCTGGACGATTTCAAGGTTGAGGTGCGGGGAGACCCCAAAACCATCACCTTGACCGGAGCCGTCGAACTGAGCTCCTACAAGTCGGTGAAAGAGGCGACCGAGGAGGATTGGAGCCGCCAGTTCCTCACGCCGGTGCTGGCCATGAAGATGGTCAAGGATATGGACGAGGCCCTGGACCACATTGCCGCCCACGGTCCGAGTAACACCGCCAGCATTGTCACCCGGGATTACGAGACGGCGATGCGCTTTTCGCGCGAGGTGGATGCCAGCGCCGTGTTCGTGAATGCATCCACGCGGTTTCACGAAGGTCAGGAACTGGGCATAGGACCTGCCGTCGGATACAGCACCGCCCGGCTCCATATCCGCGGACCGGTGACCCTCGAGGACCTGACCTGCCAGCGCTATCTGGTTCTGGGAACCGGGCAGCTCCGGCAGCCTCACCCCGTCCCGACTGCCTATGAAGACGCGATCATGCTCAAGCGGCCCTCCTGAATCCGGCGTCATCGGGTCCTTGCCGCGGGTCACTGCGGATTGAAGGATTCCTTCGGATGATGCCATGATTCAATGACGCCATGGCACGACCCGCCCCCCTACAGCCCTCCTTGGAAGACCACCTCAAGTGGTGGGGCCTGCGCCGGTTTACGAGCGAGGCCGCCTATTTCCAGTGGCAGCGGGAAGTCCTGTCCCGCGAAGACCTTCTGGCCCTCAATCGTCTCGCCCAGGCCAAAAGTGCCAGCCCCGGGGACCCCGGACCGGAAATCGCCTTTTACGATTTTGCGGCCCGGCCCTCGATCCTTCCGGTCCTCTACAGCCAGCGCTATGACTATTACTGCGCGGTCGGTTTGGTACTCGCTGACCGGATCGGAGAGGCCCGGTCGGTATTGGATGCCGGCTGCGGAGTCGGTCTCCTGACCACCTGGTACGCCCGCCGGTATCCGGCCTCGCAACTGGTGGGCGTGGACCGGTCTGAAGCCTCCTTGCAGGAGGCCCAACGCCGCGCTGAGCAGCTCGGCCTCAGCAATCTGCGGTTCGAACCGGCCGATCTTCAAACAGGCGCTCCGATTGGACGGTTCGATCTGATTCTGGCCACCCAGGCCCTGTTTCAGTCCGAGCAGGATCCCGGTCTTCCCAGCGAAGGATGGACGACCTTTGCCCGATGCCACGATCCCGTGGCCCAACAGAAGTTTGAACGGCGAACGGGCTTGGGGCCGCGGCTCGATCATCTCTGCGAGGCGCTCCTGCCTTCCGGGCGCCTGATACTCGTTGAGAAGGCCAGCCACCGGCACCGTCGGGTGCCCTTTCAGCGGGCTCTCCAGGCACGGGGATTCCATCTTCTGTAAACGCCGATTCCCATTGGCTATCGGTCGGTCGAGGACCTCGAGGAAGACGGCCCGCTGTTCGTGCTGGGCCGGACCCCGCAGGACTCGGAATCGAATAAGATTGGGTGGGACGAGCATCCGGAGGTATGTGAAGGCCAGGACCTCTTCGCCCAGCGGGACGAGGCTGGGCGTTGGGTGTGGGAGCGGCTTCCCGAGCGTGCCGTGCGTCGCGTGGAAGAATGGCAAGACGGCCATCTGGGATCGGTCCGGGTGGAGTGGGGCCAGGCGGCGGCCTCGATCGGGTATCTCTCGTTGGCCCTGGGCAACGGGTTTTTCGGGATTCTTGTGGGGAAGATCGGGTTAGGGGAAGGCCTGGACTGTGCGGCCGGACAGGCCTTGGACCGGGCGAGGCAGGGGAGAGGAGAGTTAGCGGATATCCTCAACCGATTCTGGCCCGGCAGGGGGAGCCAGGAAACCCTGTCCCAGACGCCCCTCTATGAGAACCACACCTGGACGGCTCAAGAGGTCTGGGAATCCTTGGAGGGACGGAAGCCTCGGAAAGCCTCCACGGCGGAGGAGGCGGACGGCCGCCAGCGGCATATCGAGCTGGGGGAGGTGAAAGGCCTGGTGTATCTCTATTGGGCCAATACCTACGACCAGCGGCAATTG
>JBFFYZ010000042.1:0-9498 GCA_041568895.1 Nitrospiraceae bacterium | reverse complement strand
CGGATCCACCACAGGCCTCATCTCGGGTCAAAGGTTACCGGCCGCGCTCATTAAACAGTCCTAAAGACTCCGCGCTTCCTGTTCGGTGATCGGAGCAAGGGACATGCCCATCGGAATATTTTCCCCTTCTGAAAAGCCGCGAGAAATCAAACGGTTCAAAAGGACAGTACCGGCGGGAAAAAAGGAAGGAAGGAACAGTGGCGAGAAAGACCCCACTGGATGGAACGGGGCCTGGCGCAACATGCCACAGTCCGGACGGACAGTCGCGGGCGGGACAACTCAGGCCGGCAGGTCCTCTCCCCCCTGGCTGAACTCCCGGTGAATGGGCAAATGGATCGTGAAGGTGGTTCCCCGGCCCGGAACACTGTACACGTGGATGGCTCCCCCGTGATCCTCCACGATGCCGTGGACGACGGTCAGGCCCAGGCCCGTGCCGGCGCCCACGTCCTTGGTCGTAAAAAAGGGGTCGAAAATTTTATTGAGCGTCTCGGCCGGCATGCCGCTGCCGGTATCCGCCACGGAGAGTTTCATCCCTGGTCCCTCCGGCTCGAGCGCCAGGGACAGCCGGCCGCCCTCGGGCATGGCCTGGATCGCGTTGAGCACCAGATTCAGCAGGACCTGGCTCATCTGATCCGGATCTGCATGCACCAACGGCAAGGGCTCCGCATAGGAGGTCTCCACCTCCACGCGGTGTTGCTTGAGTCGCTCCTGGACGATATCCAAACAGTCGGCGATCGTTTTCTTCAAGTCCATGGGTTTCCGCTCGATGGGGCGTCGCCGGGCGAAGGTCAGCAATTGGTTCATGATCTTGGTGATGCGCTCGACCTGGGCGATGATCGTCGCCAGGCCTTTCTTAATCGGCTCCTCGGTCGTGCGCTGCAGCAGGTACTCCGCCCGCCCCTGGATGACGTTCATCGGGGTACCGATCTCGTGCGCCATGCCTGAAGCGAGGGTGCCGAGCTCGGCCAGCCGCTCCGTGCGGCGGAGCTGCTCTTGCATCTGCTTGACCTCGGTCACGTCCAGTCCGGTGGCGATCACGTGCTCCACCGAGCCCCGCAGGTTCAAGATGACCGTGTTGGACCAGACGATGCGGCGGCGTTCGCCGTCCTTCCTCACCCAGAAGTTCTCGTGGGTGTTGGGCAGGCCCTTGGTCCACAGGTCTTCAAAGGCGGCCTTGACCCCTTCCATCTCCTCCGGCACCAGGAGAAAATCCCAGACCCGCTGGCCCTTGACCTCTTCGAACCGGTACCCGCTGGCCTGCTCGCAGGCCCGGTTGAAGCGGACGATGCGTCCCTCGGTATCGAGTACGACCACCAACGCGCCGGCCGTCTGGAGCACCGCCGCGATAAAGTCCCGTTCCCGCTTGAGGGCCTCTTCCCCCCGTTTGCGTTCGATGGCGATGCCCGCCAGGTTGGTGGCCATTTCGATGAGCCGGTGGTCTTCTTCCTTGGGGCTCCGGGAATCCCGGTAATACATGGCGAAGGTGCCCAGGACCATCCCTCGTTCCCGGGAGGACACAATCGGGGTAGACCAACAGGCGCGGAATCCATAGGTTTTCGCGAGCTTGCGGTAGTCCGCCCATAACGGATCGGTTGGGATATCGGTGACGAAGACCGGTTCCTTCCGGAAGGCGGCTGTCCCGCAGGAACCGACGCTGGATCCGATCTCGAGGCCGTCAATGGCCTGGTTGTACCCTTCAGGGAGATGGGGAGCGGCTCCCAGGTGAAGGCGGGTTCCTTCCAGCAACAAGATCGAACAGGTCATGCCGGGCGACCGGGCTTCCATCATGAGACAAATCTGGGACAGGATGTCCGGTAGCGGCATGCCGGTGACCATCATTTCCAGTATGGCCTTTTGGCCGGCCGCCAACTCCTCGGCCCGCACCCGCTGGGTGATGTCGCGCAGGATCACGGAAAACAGTTTCTTGCCGCCAATCTCGACCTGCGAGATTGAGGCCTCCAAGGGAAACTCCTCCCCATCCGCCCGGAGCCCGGAAATTTTTCCCAGCTGCCCCATCCGACGCGTCGTCACGTTGGTCAGGCCGAAGTGCCGGATGTGCTCCCGGTGCGCGGTCCGGAACCGCTCTGGAATAAACCGGTCCAGCTTCTCGCCAAGCGCGTCCTCGGCTCGGTATTGGAACATGCGCTCGGCGGCGGGATTAAACAGCACGATGCGCTGATCGGCATCCACGGAAATGATGGCATCCATGGCCGATTGCACGATGCCCTCCAACCGGTTCTCGCTGGTAGCCTGGATCTCCTGTGCCCGCTGGCGCTGAAAGGCCAGGCCCAGCGTGATCCAAACCACCAACACGGACAGCACCCGATTGGTGACATACATCCAGGGCGTGCCTCCCGCGGGGGAAAAATGCGCCCCGAGCGGGATCAGGAGGGTACAGCCGAGGGTTACGAGGACGGCCTCTCGGCAGGGGAGCATCCGGCAGGCAAGGAAGGCCGGCAGGGCATACAACATCCCGATCGCGATCCCGGTCGGGATCATCAAATCCAGGATGAAAATTCCGGCGCACAAACTTCCGATGAGGAAGAGCGCCGTTGAAGTCTTATTCTCTTGCATGGCGCTGGATGATCGGTTCCCGCAGGGGTCTCCCGGAGGCTGGACGCAGATTTCCTTACTTGAGGGGAGGGAATGGGTTAGGACCCCTGTTCCTTCGCTTCTATTTCAGCCAGTTTGCGGTAGAGGGTTTTCCGGTCGATCCCCAAGACCTGCGCCGCCTGGTATTTGTTTCCACCGGTCTTTTCCAAAATGCGGAGGATATATTCCCGTTCCACTTCATGAAGCGGAAGCGTCCGCTCGGCGGCTTCGTCAATGACGCGCCGGTCCCCGCGGGAGCCTTGCACCGCCGCCGGCAGATCTTCGGGAACGATTTTTTCCCCACGGGTCAGGGTCACGGCCCGCTCGATGACGTTTTCCAGCTCCCGGACGTTGCCCGGCCAGGGATAGTCCATCAGCAGCGCCAGCGCAGGCTCGGTGATGCCTTTGACCTCCTTATGGCTGGCTTCCGCGCACTTGCGGAGAAAGGCGTCCACCAGGAGGGGAATGTCGTCCCGGCGTTCCCGGAGCGGCGGCATGCCTATCTCAATGACGTTCAGCCGATAGTACAGGTCCTCGCGGAACCGTTTGGATTTGACCTCCTCCTCGAGGTTGAGGTTGGTCGCGGCAATGATTCGCACATCGATCGGCACGGCTTTGGTGGACCCCACTCGTCGGATTTCCTTTTCCTGAATGGCCCGAAGAAGCTTGGCCTGGAGTAGGGTCGGGAGTTCGCTGATTTCGTCCAAAAAGAGGGTCCCGAGGCCGGCTTCCTCGAAGAGCCCCCGTTTGTCCGTTTTGGCGTCGGTGAAGGAGCCTTTCATGTGGCCAAAGAGCTCGCTCTCCAAGAGCGCTTCGGGGATGGCCGCGCAGTTCACGGGCACGAAGGGCCTTTCGCGCCGCTCGCTGTTGTAGTGGATGGCTTTCGCGACCAACTCCTTGCCGGTCCCGCTTTCTCCCGTGATGAGGACGTTGGTGGGACTGTCGGCGACCCGTCGGATGAGGTCGAAGACCTCCCGCATGGGTTTGCTCTTCCCGAGAATCTGATGGAAGCTGTACTCCTTGTGGACCTCGCGCCGAAGTCGGTTGACTTCGCGCCGGAGCCCGGCTTCTCGCATCGCCCGCTCGGCGACGAGCAGGACTTCGTCCGTTTTGACGGGCTTGATGAGGTAGTCGTAGGCGCCTTGTTTCATGGCCTGGATCGCCGACTCCACCGATCCGAAGGCGGTCATGATAATCACGTTGGTATCCGGGTAGGACCGTTTCGCCTCGCCCAACAGTTCCAGGCCCTGCATCTCTTTCATCCGGAGGTCGGAGAACACCACCCCGAATTCGGCCTCGGCCAGTTTTTTCAACGCCTCGCGTCCGCTGGCCGCCACCTCGACCTGATAGCCGCCGTCCTGCAGGACGTCCTGCAACAACGATCGCATCTCGGCGTCATCGTCAACGACCAGGATGGCGCTTTTCTCGTCACTCATCGGGAGGTCCCCTCAGAAGACTCGGGCGGGTAGGTCAGCCCGGCTTGAACCCGGCAGGCTTTCCCCTCGTCCGCGCTGTGTCCATGGGGTCGAGCCTACCGTCATGTTCGGAAAAACCGCCCCAGCCTACTGCCTTCCCACAAGGCGGTCAAGGGGAGCAGAAGGGGCCCAATTCCACGGGCCAACAGGATGTCAGGTGTTGAATCGTGAAGAAACGGCCGGCTGATCCGCCCTGTCGCTGAACATGGTCCGGTAATGCCGGTACCAGTCGCTCTGGAAGCGCTCCTCCGGGTCATACTGCCGCTTGAGTCTCAAAAATTCCGGAAACTGGGGATAGCAGGCCTCTACCTGCTGGCGGGATGCCCAGCGATGGTAGGTCAGGTAGTAACTCCCTCCATGGGGAATGGCGAGGTCGATTAAGCGTTGGAAGGCCTGGCTCGCCTGGTCGAGGCCCTGTGGCGTATGGACCACGTGCAGGTTGAAGATCACGCAGGCATACCGGTCCTTGGCCCAGGCCATAACGCTTTCCTCGTCCCGTTCGATCAGTCGAATCGTTCCATAGATCACATTGACCCGGTTGGCGCGAAAGTCCCGGCGAGCCTCCTCCAGAAATCGGGGAAGTGCCTCTCGACGCACGTAAATCTCGGTGATCATCTCCGTAGCCCGGTCCCGGGCGCCGAGTTTTTGATCCAGCCAGCGATGGTAATCATCGAGGTAGACGCTCATTTGGTGAGTATCGGACCAGTAAACCTGGCCGGTGGTAGAGAGGTAATAGGCGGAGTAGATCTCAAAAGCGCGCGCCTTGTCAGCATGGCCCAAGTAGAGGAGTTGGCGCCAGTCCTCGATCGACAGTTCCTTCTGGCCAGGCGGGATCGGGCGGTCCTGTTCGACGGGCCGATAGCAGGAGAAGACCCCCTTCCGGAGGAAATCCTCCGAGCGCTCATCCGTGGCATACTGAAAGTCCCCGAACAGGTATCCGTCGGCGATCCGCTTTTCAAAAGCCGGGATCAGATCGTCCACGTCGATGATCTCGACCACTCGTTCCACCTTCCGCCTGGAGGCCAGGCGAAGGGTCGCCGAGGCGACCACCCCGAATAATCCGTAGCCGCCGATGGCCAGCCGGAACAGCTCCTCGTTTTCGCGGCGGCTACAGGTTCGGGAGAGGCCGTCCGGACCGACCAGCACGAAGGATTCCACGTCTGCGATGAAGGGCTTGAGTTGCAGTCCCCGGCCGTGGACGTTGGCAGCCATCGCGCCGCCGATGCTCAAACGGTCGGCTCCCGTTTGTTTCTGAATGATTCCCCATTGGGTCCGTCGGCCCCGCTGTTCCCTGAGGAGGAAGTCCACCAGTTCCGGCCATTGAATTCCGGCCTGGACTTCAACCTGACCATGGTCCGGATCGAACCGGAGGACCCGCGTCAAGTCCCTCATATCGAGGAGTACGGTGCCGGCTCCAAATTGCTGGCCGCCCATCGCGTGTCTCCCGGCGGCAATGCTGATCCCTTTCCCCTCTTGCTTGGCACCATGGATGGCGTGCTGAAGACTGTCCAGCGAATCAGGCCTGACCACTCGATGCACCTGCGTCTCATTCAATTGAGAGTGAAGGTCGTTCACCAGTCTCTGGTCGGAGCCCTTCCACCGCCAGGTGCATCCCGACGCGACCCAAGCCAGGCCGGTGCTACCGAGAAGGAACTGCCTTCGAGTCAGCATAGGTACCTCACGCGCCAGATTCCTTGGATTTGATTGGGCTTCTGCTCACCGTGAAAGGGCGGCATCCCAAAAAGATCATCAAGAGGGCCACCGCCTGGACCAGATGGTAGAGGGCGTTGTGATTGAAATAGACCGGGTGGAGAGCGATCCGACCCATCTGGACGCCGGCCGCCACGAAGGTGAGGGTGAGCCCGATTACACCGAGGAGCATGAGCCCCTCCCTGGACCGTCGATAGGCGAGTATCCAGACCACGAGAAGAAACGCCGTGGCTGGGACGTAATTTACGATGGCGATCCAGAAAGCCTGGGTCAGAACAAGGACCGCAAGCCCATACATTCCGAAAACAATTACGGCAGCCACCTGCACCCACCGGGCGCCCGCCGCAGACCATTGCATCCGTGCCCCGATCACCCAGGCTCCCAGGGCCGTTACCCCAAGGGCTAACAGGGAGAGGATCCAGAGCACCGCCGCTGCCGGACTTGTTTTGTCCGGAATAAACCCATGGACGGTTCCACCGGCCAGCGCGGCCACCCCGATGGAGGCGAAGAACAGCATAAACCAGGGAGCGAGGGAGCCGTCTCGGCGATGACGGGCGAGGAGTATCGTGAACAAGGCGCATTCGAGGGCCAAACCATAGTCGGTGAGGGTGACATCTGGCTCGTCGATCATCGCGCTCCACGCCGGCTCACGAGAGGCTTGCTCTTTTGCCAGGCCCGTGTTGGTAGAAGTGGCCGAGGACGAACAGGTAGGCGGCCAGGACCCAATGGAAGAAGATGGGAATGGTGCCCCCGAACCATCTCCGTTCGGGATAGAGGGCCATAGTGATCACATAGCGCAAAGCCATGGCCCCAAAATAGACGGCGCTGATCCATTTGAGCACGATCCCCGTCTTTTCCTCCGGCTCACTAAATACACCACGGCCTCGCCACACATCCATTCCGATCTTGATCTGAACCAGGAGAATCAGGAGCTGCACGGGCAACAACACGGAATATGAAATCAGGCCGGAATACCACGCCTCCATGGCCGGCAGGAAAGAAACCTCCCCGAACGCCACCCACGCCTGGCCCGCCACCCTGAGGAAGAATAACCCCGTTAATCCCCAGAGCAGCGTGGCGTAGATTCGCTTAGATTCGAAATGGGTCCAGTGGATCACAGGCAACCATGCCGATTCTAAACCCGTGCGGGAAACATCCGTGCGTTTTGGGGGCTGCAAAGCCTGAAAGCTTTGTGCACCATCACACCGAGAAGGCCGGTCAACGATCCAGCACGCTGCGGAGCTGGATGGCCAACTCGCTCATAGCGCCCTCATCGACCGCTAAACAGGCGAGGGTCTCGCCGTCGTAGACCCACATGGGATTGAAATTGAGCTGGAAGAGGATGCGGTAGGGATCGTCTCGTTCCATGCAGCAGTCGCCGAACCAGCGGCGAAGGGTCGGGAGGCACCTCAACGATCATGTTGGGCCACTCTGCCCGGTTCCCCTTCAAGAGTCAAGGGGATGGGAAAGCGAAGGCTGATCCGTGCTCAGTTATTCTACTTGGGTAGGTTTAATAGGGGTTGTGGGAAAGTCGGGTCCGCATCCGGGAAGGAATCCGGAGAGGCTCCCGAGCCTGCATGAGGTTCTTCGTCACCATGGCGCCAGCCGGTCTTATTTTTGCTCAGGGTCTTTTTCCTTGGCGGCCTTCGGTTGTTTTTCAAGCTTCAGGATATGGACGTCGAAGACCAGGTCCTTCCCGGCCAACGGATGGTTCAGGTCCAGGATCACGGAATCCTCCGTGACTTCCAAGACCTTGATCGGGCGGCCGTCAGGGGCCCGCAACATCGTGCCCGCTTTCACGTTCTCCGGAACCTGGCTTTTCTCCACCTTGGCCCGCGCTTTGGGGTCGTAGGCTCCAAAGCCTTCCGCCGCGGAGACGTGGACCTGTTTTTTCTGGCCGGCCTTCAAGCCTGTCAGGCCCTTTTCCAGGCCGGGGAGAACTTGATTGGCGCCCTGGACAAACGAGATCGGCTCCTGGCCCACATTGGAATCGGCCACCGACTTGTCCGGAAGGGTCACGGTGTATTCCAGGGTCACCGTGATGCCATCGGCAACTACGAGCTCCCCTGCGGCCGACGCGGAGCCCAGCCCGAAGTGGCTGGATACTAGCGCCATCGCTCCCCACACTACCCCTGCAACCCACATCCGCGAGCATCGCATGGCCGTCTCCTTTAGTTGACCGGGGTCCACCCTGCGTGGACTCGGGAATGGTGTCTCCTGGCAAACCCCAAGTGGGGCTGGGTCATCGTTCTAGATCCAGAGAGGTTTGAGGCCGGGGATCCCCCTTGGTCCGAGAAACCCCCTCCCTCGCTTGCGTGGGTCCAAAACCAGGTTCCGCAGAAATCAGTCGAGGTCGTCATGAAGCTCCACCAGGAAACCTGTGGAGCTCTCGCCAAGCAGCCGAGCTGGGAAAAGCTGTCGAAGAGAAGGCCCGGAGTCACCGGATCTACCGACCCCGGGATGTTTTTCACGACGTCCCCGCCAGGGGGTTACCAGCGATCGCGCTTCCCGCCGCCGCGGCCGCCGCCGCCACCACCGCCCCCGGTGCGGGGCTCTTGGGGTCTCGCTTCATTGACAGTCAGTGTCCGACCGCCCATCTGCGTGCCGTTCAGCGCCGCGATGGCCGCCTTGGCTTCCTCGGCCGAGGACATCTCCACAAAGCCAAAGCCGCGGGATTGTCCGGTGAACTTGTCCGTAATCACCCGCGCCGACTCCACCTGTCCGTGGACAGCGAAGAGCTCATTCAACTGCTCTTCGGTCGCAGAATAGGGCAAGCCCCCAACATAAATCTTCGAACCCATTCGGTTCCTCCTTCACTAACAGTGATATTGTCTTGGTCTCGGATAAAAGAGGAGAAGGGAAGGGTCGGGCCGAAGACGCGCACGGAACAGCGGCTTTGGTCTGGCT
Source organism: Nitrospiraceae bacterium (assembly GCA_041568895.1). Lineage (GTDB taxonomy): Bacteria > Nitrospirota > Nitrospiria > Nitrospirales > Nitrospiraceae > JBFFYZ01. Next base: position 814 of record JBFFYZ010000042.1, on the reverse strand, counting down.
TCCGATCAGGTTTTCCCCGGGGCCAAACAACATCTGGTCAGGGCCATCCTGTTGAAGGCTTCATCGCCAGGCCCCACACGATGAAGCAAGAAAAACGGTATCATAGAGCCTAGGGAAAATCAATAAAAGGGGCGCCCACGGCTCGTTGGACGTTGGTCCAATCGACGGGGCGCCCGGTCGTTCCGTTATCGTTTCCTGGAAGGAGTCCTCCGCCGGACATGGCGGGAGGATTCGGGGGTAGGATTGGAGGATCTCACCGACGGACTGGGGACCGCGGGTTTCACCCGAGTGTACTGTCCGATGCCCCGCCCGGCCAACATCAACCCCTGCCGACGGAGTTCCTCAATGGACGTGGCGGGCCGTTCTTTCAGGGACAAGCCCAACGCCGCCTCATCCATGGCCACTTTTCTTTTCTTCTTCAAATTTTTGGCAAAGTTCTTTGCTTTATGGGACTGCTTCCCGGTCGTCCAGGCCATGCCTGCCTCCTTATGGCTTCTACGCTGCCGCCTTTGGCAGACGAGGGGCGCCTTCTCTGGCGGGGCACACCTGACACCTGGCCAGGTCATCCCCACAGGCTGATTCATGTGGACAGAGACGCACGGCCGTAAGAGCTGGGTATGCTGAGGGTAACTCTTGCGTCGTTACCAGATCGGAACGATCGAACGCGCAAACCTTTTTGAATCTCCGTGGCTCGTACGGTTGGGGATATCTTACTCTATTTCGCTGGTTTCCGTCAATTTTCCGGAGGGTTTTGGCCTATTCCCGGTGACCAGCTATGATCGACCAGGATATGGATAAAAACCATAAGTAACTG
>JBFFYZ010000041.1:0-9627 GCA_041568895.1 Nitrospiraceae bacterium | reverse complement strand
CTCCATCCGGCGCCGTCCGATGGGCCGGGTCGTGAAACCGCTGCGAGCGATGGGCGCGAGTATCGCGGGCCGAAAGGGTGGCGAGTTGGCTCCGCTCGCGATCACCGGGCAACGGCTTCGAGGGCTGACCTATGCCTCGCCGGTGGCCAGTGCTCAGGTCAAATCCTCGCTGCTGCTGGCGGGACTCTACGCCGAGGGCCAGACCCGATTCACCGAGCCTCGGCTCTCGCGGGATCACACGGAGCGCCTGTTCAGCCATGTCGGTCTTCCGTTGCGTCGGGAGGGCACGACGGTGGTGGTCGAGGGCCGACCGACTACGGGGTGGCCCGGTTTTACCCTCACGGTCCCGGGAGATTTTTCCGCGGCCGCCTTTTTTATCGTCGGCGCCACCATCGTGCGCGATTCGGATGTGACCCTCAGGGGAGTCGGGATGAATCCGACTCGTACCGGCCTGCTGGAGATTTTGACCGAGATGGGCGCCCGCATCGAAGTGACCAATCTCCGGGAAGCCGGGGGGGAGCCGGTGGCGGACCTTCGGGTGCGGGCCGCGGCTCTTCGTGGAAGCCGCATCGGGGCGGACCGGATCCCGCAGACCATCGATGAGTTTCCGATCCTCTGCGTGGCCGCGGCGGTGGCCGAGGGAAAGACGGTGATCTCCGGGGCCGAAGAGCTGCGGGTGAAAGAGAGCGACCGGATCGCCACGATGGCCTCCGAGATGAGCAAATTGGGGGCGGCAGTGACCGAGACCCCCGATGGGCTGGTTCTTCAGGGGACGGCCCAAGGACTCGGGAAACAGGGCGACCGATCGCTAAAGGGGACGACCTGTACGAGCCACGGCGATCACCGGGTGGCGATGTCCCTCGCCGTGGCCGCCCTGGTGGCCCAAGGGCCCACCCAGATCGCGGATACGGAGTGTATCGAGACGTCGTTTCCCGGGTTTCAAGACAAGCTCTTGGATTTATTGACATAATTTTGTCGAGGCCTATAATAGGCAACCGACGGCCTGACGAGCACAAACCTGTCTCTCGAGTGATCATCACGATTGACGGTCCAGCGGGAGCTGGCAAGAGCACCGTGGCCAAACTTCTGGCGGCTCGCCTGGGGTTTCTGTATTTGGATACCGGCGCGCTGTACCGCGCCGTGGCCTGGAAGGTGAAATCGGGCGGGGTCAACCCTGCCGATACCCCGGGAGTCGTGGCCCTCTTGCCGGCTACCCGAATCACCATGGAACCGGGGGCGCCGAGCGGTGGGCAGCCCCGGGTGCTGGTGGACGGCCGGGACGTCACGGAAGACATCCGGTTGCCTGAGATCAGCCGGCTGGCGTCTGTTGTGTCGGCGATCTCCGAGGTTCGGGACTGGCTTCTGCCGGTCCAACGGAAGATCGGCAGCCAGGGCGGCGTGGTGGCCGAGGGTCGTGACATGGGCACCCGCGTGTTCCCCGAGGCCGAAGCGAAATTTTTTCTTGAGGCGGACGTGGCGGTCCGAGCGCATCGGCGGCACCGGGAACTGGCCGCGGCCGGCCATCATTCCGGCTCCCTGGAGGAGACCCAGGCGGATCTCCAGGCCCGCGATGAGCGGGACCGATCGCGGGAGGTGGCGCCGCTCACAGTGGCGCCGGGGGCCCGAATGATTGATACCTCCGCATTAGAGGTGGACCAGGTGGTGGCACAGATGATGGACATCGTCGCCGCGAAGTTGTGAGCGCGGTTTGTTATGCGTGCCTGAGGCTGCTGATCAAGGCGGTGGGCCGGCTGTGCTTCCGGTTCCAGTCGGTAGGGCAGGACCTGGTTCCCAAGCAGGGTGGGGTACTGATAGCCGCAAACCATGCAAGCTATCTGGACATTCCCTTTCTGGGAATCGCCCTGCGGCGCAGGGCCGCGTTCTTGGGCCGTCAGGATTTGTTTCCGATTCCGGGGATCCACTGGCTGTGTCGGTGGCTGGGGTGGATTCCGATCCGGCAGAACCGATTGGACCGGGAAGGGTTCGCCAAGGCCATCAACCTGATCAAAGAAGGGCGGGTGGTGGTCATCTATCCCGAGGGGACGCGGACGCTCGACGGGACACTTCGGCCGGGAAAACCGGGGCTGGGCGTCATCGTCGCCGAGACAGGCTGCCGGGTGGTTCCAGCCTATATCGCCGGGACCTACGAGGCCCTGCCGACGGAGGCTACTTGGGTCCGGTTTCATCCGATCAAGGTGGTGTTCGGACCGCCCATCGATTTTTCAGCCGACGCGACACGTCTTGCGGGGAAGGAATTCTTTCGGCACGTCAGCCGGACCGTGATGGCGAGGATCGCCGAGTTGGGCCAGGTGCCCGACCCCGGCGTCACCAGCGAGCCCACGGAGCCTGATCCGGCATCCCGGTCTCTCAACGCTGAGTGAGACTGAGGAAACTTCACCATCAGCACCCGACCACGGTCGGTAGAACAAAGGATTAGGATTTTACGCATGGAAAAGGGGAGTAACCAGGCAGAAGAGCAATTGGACCGGGGCGCCCTGGAGGCGCTCTACGAAGAGACCTTCCGAAATTTCGAGGAAGGCACCATCATTGACGGTCGGATCGTCACGATCAGCAAGGAAAAGGTGGTCGTCGATATCGGCTATAAATCCGAAGGCATCATTCCAGCCGATCAGTTTTCTGGCGAGGAACTCCAGAACCTGAAGGTGGACGACCGGCTGCAGGTCTACATCGAGGAGCGCGAGGATGCCGAGGGAAACCTCATCCTGTCCAAAGAAAAAGCCGACAAGATGAAGGTCTGGGAGGAGCTGGAAAAAGCCTACAAAGATGAAAAAGTCGTCGATGGCCGCATCGTCTCCCGCATCAAGGGGGGCATGATGGTGGACATCGGGGTCAAGGCCTTCCTGCCCGGATCCCAAATCGACCTCCACCCGGTCCGCGACCTGGACTCCCTCGTCGGAAAAACCTTCCCGGTCAAGATCATCAAAATCAACCATCGCCGCGGCAACGTGGTCGTCTCGCGCCGCGTCCTCTTGGAGGAAACCCGCGACCGGAAACGGCAGACCACGCTGGCCACGCTGAAGGAAGGGCAGCTGATCCAGGGCACCGTCAAGAACATCACCGAATACGGCGCCTTCATCGATCTCGGCGGGATCGACGGACTGCTCCACATCACCGACATGTCCTGGGGCCGCGTCGGGCATCCCTCGGACCTGTTCGTCATCGGCGACAAGGTGGAGGTGATGGTCCTGAAGTACGACCGGGAGACGGGGCGCATTTCCCTCGGGGTCAAGCAAAAATCCAGCGATCCCTGGACCAATGTGGCCACCAAGTACCCGGTGGGCTCGCGGGTCAGAGGCAAGGTGGTGAGCCTGACCGATTACGGCGCCTTCGTGGAGTTGGAACCCGGGGTCGAGGGCCTGGTACACGTGTCCGAAATGTCCTGGACCCACGAGGTCCGGCATCCCTCCCGCCTGGTCTCGGTCGGAGACCAGATTGAGGCGGCGGTGCTGAACGTGGATCCGAACAACCGAAAGATCTCCTTGGGCATGAAGCAGACCGCCCCCAATCCGTGGGACATGGTCGAGGCCAAGTATCCGGTTGGGACCCGTATCGAAGGCAAGGTCAAGAGCCTGACCGACTTCGGGGCGTTCGTCGGCCTGGACGAGGGCATCGACGGCTTGATCCACATCTCGGACATGTCCTGGACCAAGCACATCAAGCACCCGTCGGAGCTGTTCAAAAAGGGGCAGAAAGTGGATGCCGTGGTCCTGAGGATCGACAAAGAAAAAGAGCGCCTGTCCCTCGGGTACAAGCAGCTCACGCGGGATCCGTGGGAGGACGAGATTCCTCAGCGCTACCGAGTCGGGGACGGAACCACCGGCAAGGTCACCAAGATCACCGACTTCGGGGTGTTTGTCGAGCTGGAGGGTGGGGTCGAAGGCCTCATCCATATCAGCGAGGCCGGCTTGGAAAGCCACGCCCGTCTGGAGGACAAGTTCAAACTGGACGATTCGGTCTCCGCCAAAATCATCAAGGTGGATACCGACGAACGGAAAATCGCCTTGAGCCTTCGCGAGCACGTCCTGGAATCGGAACGGAAGCAGATGGACGAGTTCCACGCCAACCAGGGCGGCCTGGACCAAACGCTGGGGCGCACCGCCAAAAAGACCAAGAAACGGGCCGACAACGAGCCTGACGAGGAGTGATCAACGGCGAGCGCTCACCCCGGCTGCAGCCGGGGTGAGTGGCCTTCCTTGGGGATATCCCCGAGGCAAAGCTGAGCGACCGGACGCCAAGGGACTGACCCGATGACCGAGGAGACCGTATCTCAACCGAAACCACGCCGGAGAACTTTCCGGCGCGCCCTGTGGATTCTGGTCGCGGGCTTTGTGCTGGTGTTGGTGGTCAATGCCCTGATTCCGGACCTTGACCTGGCCAAAGAGGACCGGATCGCCCTCATCCGAGTCGAAGGGGTCATCCTGGATGCGAAGCAGACGGTGGATGACCTCAAAAAATTCGGAGACAGCTCCTCGGTCAAGGCGATCGTGCTGCGCATCGACAGTCCAGGCGGAGCGGTGGTCCCGTCACAGGAGATTCACGATGCGGTCAAGCGGCTCCGCACCAAGACCAATAAAGCCGTCGTGGCCTCCATGGGGACCGTGGCCGCGTCCGGCGGCTACTACGTCGCCGTGGCGACCGACCGGATCATCGCCAATCCCGGGACGTTGACCGGGAGCATTGGCGTGATCATGGAACTCGCCAACGTGGAAGGGCTTCTGAAAAAAATCGGCGTGGAGAACATCGTCGTCAAAAGCGGACGCCACAAGGACCTGGCCTCCCCCTTCAAAAAGATGAGCGAGGAGGATCGTCGCATTCTTCAAGGCGTGATGGACGACGTCCACCAGCAGTTCATCGAGGCGGTCGCCGAAGGGCGCTCCCTGGACGTGGGGGAGGTGCGGCGGTTGGCCGACGGTCGCATTTTCACCGGCCGTCAGGCGAAGGACGTCAAGCTGGTGGACGACCTGGGCGATCTGCAGGCCGCGATCAATGCGGCGGCGGACCTTGCGGGGATCGAGGGGGAACCCAAGGTCGTCGAACCTCAAAAACCCTTTTCGATCCGTGAGTTGATCGACAGCAAACTGATGGGGGTCATGCCCAACATCGATTTCCAGACCGGGGTCAGCCTGAAGTATATGATGGCCCTGTGAGCGGGGGCCGTGGGGTGCCTGGCGGGCCCGTGCCTTAATCGCGGCTTTCTCTTCCGGGAGGAAGAGCGACTCAAGAAAGCAGCGGAGTCAAATTAACGTGTATCTCGGCGGGGATTATTGAGAGGACCCCGCCGCCACGCAAGCGAGGTAGGGAGGAGGAAGGATGACGAAAGCCCAAATCATCGAGCGCGTAGCGGAGCACATGACCACCCTCACCAAGCGACAGGCCGAGCTCGTGGTCAACACGCTCTTTAACTGTGTCCGAAACTCCCTGCACAAAGGGGACAAAACGGAAATCCGCGGGTTCGGCAGCTTCCGCCTCCGATCCCGCCGCATGAAAGAGGGGCGGAATCCCAAGACCGGCGCCACCGTGACGGTGCCCGCCAAAAAGGTCCCCTTCTTCAAAGCGGGGAAGGAATTGAAGGAGTTTTTAAACAAATAGCCTCACCCCTTAGGAACAATCGACCATGGACCACAGTCCTTCCCACAGCCAGTCCACCGCCACCGACATTCAATGGACCGACGAGGCGCTGCAGCGCATGGAGCGAGCCCCTGTCTTCCTCCGCGGGATGGTGAAACGGCTGGCCGAGAAAAAGGCCCGGGAGCTTGGCCACGCTGTCATCACCGCGGATCTCTTGGATCAGTTCAAGAGCCAGATGATGGGACGGATGGGGGGCGAATCGGGGATGGCGACCGCCGCCGACCAAATGCAGAAAGGTCAGGTCCCCTGGACCGCGGCCGCGCAGGAACGGCTGAACAACGTGCCGGAATTCATGCGGCACATGATCAAGCAAATTGCGGAGGAGATCGCGGTCGAGCGGGGACACTTGGAGGTGAATGTCGAGCTGTTTGAGAAGGTGGAAGCGCTCGGGGACATCCAGGAGCAGGCGGGGCCGGCGATGGAGTGGACCGAGGGCGCGCGGGCCCGGCTGCAGGAGAAGATCAAGAGCGCCCCGGCCATCGCCATGGACTTCGTGACCGACATGTTGAAGCGGGATACCGAGGATTTGGCCCGTGAGGCGGGACTGCCCCGCATTGACGAGGCCGCGTTAATTCAACTCTGGGAGGCGCCCAAGGAACGCGTTGCCTGGACGGATGAAGCCTGGAAACGCCTCATGACTTCCCCTGATTTCGTTCGCAGCGGCATCCGAAAGGCCGCGGAGCGGCGCGCTCGAAAATTGAAGCTCAAGGAAATCGACTCCGACCACCTCACCAAATTCCGGAACGAAGCCATGATGAAGGCGGTCAAGCGCATCCGCAGCTTTGGGTATCAGGAACTGACCTTCGATGCCTTCGAGGATGCCCTCGAAAAGGTCAAACGGCTCCAGGGCAACGAGCAGGCGGAAAAGCGGTTGGCCGAGATCCGTGAGTACATGAAAAAAAAGCCGGACGTCGGGGTTCTCGGTGAAGAACTCATGGAGCGATTTCGAAAATACCTCAAAGGCGAAGGCACCCTGTAGCCGGCGCGCGAAGCCGGACCCGGGCGACGCCCGCCACTCCCTCTCTGGACTCTTCCCAGGCCCTCCCGGTTGCAGCCGATCGGTCCGACGGGTCGTCGAGGAGCCGGTGCCTCGTCCCGGTGCCGGATGCTCCTGTAAGACGCGGGGTTCCCTGTGGAATCAACCCCATCGTTCACCCTGAAGGGTGCCTGCCTTTTCCTTGGACTCCTCCTGCTCACCGGGTGCGCGACGGCCCTGAAACGTGACGCCAAATGCCTGGCCCACTTGACGCCGGGCTATTTAAGCGCCCAACAAGAACTGACCAGCATCGATGCGCAATGGCGGGAGGCCGGGTACACCGCCTCCCTGGTGCCTTCCCCCTCCCGCAATTCCGACCTCTTGCTGGGAAAGCGGCCGGCCCAGGCCGTCGCCGAGGATTCGTACGCGTCCCGCCTGTCCCAAGCCAGGAATCGCCATCATCAGGTATTGGAATGGTACCCTCGGGTGTACGAACGCATGGCGACCCGTTTGGAAGAAGAGCAGATTCTATCCGAGGTCAGGTGGGTCCTTCTCGGCAATCCCCCTTCCTTGATCTTCTACCCGATCATTCGCTGGAATATCCACTCCGTCATGTGGGACGGGACAGACCCGGACGCAGGATCAGATCCGGTCAATCAGTTCTGCGCCACCCAACTCGTCGAAGACGTTCCGGCCGAAGAGCCCCGCGGCACCCAGTCCAGGTAGGGCTCAGGCTTGACGAAAACCTGTCCGGACGGTTGGGATTCCTCTAAACCGAACAGCGGAACTTAGGGAGAAAATCGGCAGGACCGGCGGGAAAGAGCGAGGCGACTCATAAGAAACCAGGGAGGATGCGGGGTCCGAAGAGGCTCCGCATCTTCCCCAAGGTGGGCCTTCGCCAGCCACATCAAAACTACTTGGACACCGTCTGCTTGGGCCAAAATTTGTGGCGGATTTGAGGGAGCTGGACGCTGTCAAAATTCGGGAGGTCGTAGAGACACCGATCGATCGTTTCCACTTCCTCAGGCGTGAACTCCAACACCACGGATTTTTTCCAAAATTGGTCCATCGTGAAATAGTCCCCCGCTTGGGGTCTCTCCGCCAACAGAGCCTGCATTTTCTTGAACCCCTCGGTATCCGTTCCCGGAACCCGTCCATTGTTCTTGGTGATGCACCACTTGAGGACTTCCGCCACCCCGTACATCGTCAGCTCGATTTTTACCTTCTCCTGATTCGCCTGCGCACCCATACACCCCTCCTCTCATAAGAACCGCATTGTACAAGAAGAAAGCATTGATTTTCTATAGGGAAAAAGGGAGGTTCCGGATACTCCGGCCCTTCGATCTGGCTCGGGAATCCGCCCACCAATCTCGCCCCCCGGTTGACCGGCCTCACCGCCCCAGAGCATCCAACATCCCGATTCACATGGTTGCGGGGACTACACCAGCTTTGTATACTGTCCCCGGCCTGAGGCAAGGCTAGAGGAGGGATATGCCCCGCCTTCTATCCCAACAAATCAACGGAGTGGCCACCCCTCCACCCTTCGAATTCCGTCCTGCCCACCTGGGGGAAGAGGCCTGAGTGTTGAGCTTGAAGCAGTGTGACGGATTCGGTCCCGTAAGGGGGACTGTTCGGGCAGCCCTTGGAGGACTGGCCCTCTTGGGGCTGGTGGGAGCCGGAGGGTGTGGACAACAGGAGACCTATGTCCCTCCCGACCTTTTTTACCTCTTCGCCAGCTATGAGGTCGGCAAGAACCCGACCTCGGTCTCGACCGCGGATTTCAACCAGGACGGTTTGACGGACCTGATCACCACCAATATCGGCAACAATTCCCTGTCCGTCCTGTTCGGAAACGGGGATGGCTCGTTTGCCCCCCACGTGCTCCTGCACACCGGCAAAGAGCCCCGGGACCTGGCCCTGAACGACTTCAATCGAGACGGGCGCCTGGATATAGCCGTGGCCTGTTCCGGAAGCGACGAAATCGCCCTGTTCCTCGGACGCGAGGACGGAAGCTTTCTTCCCGGACGACGCTATGCCATCCACCGGACCCCGGTGTCCATCACCACGGGAGATTTCAACGGGGACAAGGAGCCCGATCTGGTCGTCGCGCTTCGAAACGACAAGGTCAAAGTTCTGTTGGGCAACGGCGACGCCTCGTTCCGGGAAGGGACTCAGTATGAATATGGAGATACGCCCACCTCGATTGCCTCCACCGATCTGAATGGGGACGGAAAACTGGACCTTGCGGTGGCCAACGGCGGTCCCATGAGCAGCGCCGTCTCGATTTGGCTGGGGAACGGTGACGGCACGTTTCGGGCGCCGGTGGACTATCGAACCGGGAAACGGCCCTTGGCCGTCGATTTTTCCGATTTCAATAATGATCACCGGATCGACCTTTTGGTGGTGAACGGGGAGATGGACACCTTCACCGTATTTCTGGGGAATGGGGACGGCACCTTTGAAGACGGCAAGGAGTCCGGAGCCGATGCCGGTCCCGTTTACGGACTGGCCAGGGATTTCAACGGAGACCACTTCGCGGATGTCGCGATTGTCAATCTCCAGTCGAGTGATTTGTCGATTCTCTATGGTCGAGGAGACGGCACCTTTCGCTATCCCCCTAAAAATTACCGCACGAAGGGAGGACCGTTTGCCATCGCCTCGCTGACCCTGACCGCCAATCAAGTGGGCGAACCGGCCTTGGTGACGGCTGACAACGGGGCCGGCAGCATCTCGGTCTTCCTGCATCGGGGGCTTCGGTCCAGTACTCCCCACGCAAATGCTCCTGCTTCGTAACCCCGTTTCCCCGGCTCTCCCACTTTTTCCGAACTGGCCCGACAGGCTTGAAATCCTTGACAGAAACGGGAGGGTCGGCTAGATTGGCACCAAATTTGGTGAGCCTTGAACCGGAGGACTGATCAACAGGGCGCAGGTTGAGGGGATGAGGGTTACAATCGGGTGAGGACATTCCTCTGGTGGTTCAGCATGGGGTCCCTCACCACTCT
>JBFFYZ010000040.1:0-9663 GCA_041568895.1 Nitrospiraceae bacterium | reverse complement strand
GCCCGGTCTCCGTGAGACGAATGGCTGTCATGATACTCCATCTATTTCGGCTATTGGCAGGAGGTTACTTAGGTTGAGGGGGGACGCGCTTAAGTTTTTTATCGGGCCCTTTGGAGAATAGTGGTACTTGGCGGAAGGAGAGATGAAGACACCCAACCGCTGAGGGGCTTCGACGGAAGACGGAGTACCCAGAGCTAGGTCTTAGTACTTGCGGTACGGGTCAGTTAAAACGTGACCGTTTACCGCACGGCCGATTTCAAGTTTTTCCCGGCGGAAAATTTGGGCACGCGCATGGCCGGGATCCGGAGGGCTTCTCCGGTTCTGGGATTGCGGCCGGTCCTGGCTTTCCGTTTGGCGACGGTAAAGGTGCCGAAGTTGACGAGCGCGAGTTTCCTGCCGCTTTTGAGAGAGGTGGTGACCGAGTTGGTGAAAGTCTGCAAGGCGCTGCGTGCAGCCACCTTGGTGATGCCGGCCGACTGAGCCATCTTGGCGATCAGTTGCTCTTTGGTCATGGTGCCCTCCTCCCATGGGTGATGAACAGGTTAGACACGAACCGACCAGCGGGGAAAATCCTACGCCGTTTGGAAAAAGATAGCAATGGCAAATTTGTTCTAACCTGCTTCCGTCAGGGTTTCTGAAAGACCTGGGGGAAAATGGTGGGAATTCCGACCAAAGTCTTCGCTGGCTTTGGAGCCATGGGAGCGATTACCATGGGGAAGAATTTTAGCCCGTTGGCCCTGCAAACCTATCGCCAGGAGGATGGCATGACAAGCGGTCAAGTCGAGCAGGTGGTGAAAAAGGTGGTGAGTGAACTGGCGATGGTCCGGGCTCAGAATACCTTGCTGACGGTTTTTTTGGATCGGTTGGACGGATTTTCCCGCGAGCAGTTCGAGCGGGAGTTCACCTCGTTTTGGGAAAGCCAAGGCGGTATGTTGTCCCGGAAATATTGGGAGGAACTGGAAAAGGACCTCCCACGAAGCTCCTGACCCCCCGTTTTGGGCCCCCTTTTCCCCCGAATCGCTCCTGCTGTTTACAGGGGGCCTCCTCTTGGAGAACCGACCAGGTCAGAAAGGTCTCGACCCCTTCCTTGTATAGGCGGATCCCTGGCCTCCTGGGCTGGACGGAGAATTGGCCCCCTCGGCACATTTATGTGCACAAAAAAGGTGCACTCCAACCTCGTCAAAGAACCACACAAATGACCAGAAAAGCCATTAAAAAACAAATACTTAGGATTAAATTGGCCGTGATGGTATTTGTTTTGCTCATAGGGAACCGAGCGGGATGGGTCGAGCTATGGGCTTACCAGATGAGGTGACAAATGGTACAGGAATGGCTGGCGTTAGTAATTGAGCCCATTAAGGGGCTCTGGGCTGAAATCACGGTGATGTTCCCGAGTATATTCGCCGCCGTGGTTCTGCTGCTGATCGGGATGATCTTGGCGCGGGTGGTCCGATCCGGGATCCTCAAGGCGCTCAAGTATGCGAACCTGGATCAGCACACGGACAAGATCAAATTGAACGAGTTGTTTGCCCGCATGGGGATGGGCAAATCCCCCTCGTTCATCCTCGGGTTTGTGGGGCACTGGATCGTCATCCTAGTGTTCATGCTTTCGGCCGCCAACGCGGTCAAGCTCACGGTGATCGCTCAGGTGTTGCAACGGTTTCTCCTCTTTGTCCCCCAGGTGCTGACCGCCGTCCTGGTGGTGGGGGCAGGGATGCTGATCGCCAAGTTTCTAGGAGAAATCGTTCAGAATGCCGCGACCGCCAACAAACTCCAGGGGGCGGTGGGCTTGGCCAAGACGGTCAAGTTCGTGGTCATCCTGTTTGCGGCGGCCATGGCACTCGAGCAGTTGGGGATCGATACGAGCATGATGACGTCATCGGCTCAAATCGTCCTTGCGACCTTCGGCTTGGCCATTGCGATCGCGTTTGGCTTGGGCGGGCGGGATGTGGCCGCGGACATCATCCGAGGCTTCACGACCAAGCGCGGCAACGGACGGGTGCACACCTAAGACCTCCAAGTTACAGCCACCCCGGCGGATCCCCCTCCGCCGGGCAGAGCCTCACTCTCCCATCTGATTGAATCCACCTCCCTGGGGGGATTCCGCCACCGGCCTGGTTCCAAGGGCCAGGGGACGGACCTGCCCCTTACCTCTTTAATTTCTTCTGGGCCGACTCCGAGATCGCCACTATCGCCGGATGCTGGAGCCTCCGAGCGACGGTGATCGCGTAAAACCGCACCTTGACGGACTTGATTCGGCCCACGACCTGCACCCGATACTGGCTAATGATTTCCTTTTCCATGACTGTGGAGGCGGGAAAGATACCGTCACCGGTTTGGCCGAAGGCAAAGAGGGTAGCCATGTCGTCAAACTCGCCGTGGACGAAGGGACGGATGCCCTGGTCGGTCAGCCAATCGTCCAGGGATCGCCGGAGTCCTGCGGCAAGGGTGGGCAGCAGAAAGGGTGCGCCGTCAAGGGACCGGGGAAAGTTCCGGTGATAGGTCCGGACCAGCCGCCTTGTGGCGAAGAGGGTGACACCCGATTCGCCCAGAAGATGACTGTAAGCCTGAACCTTAATGGTCGGGGGCACGGGACAATCGGCTAGGACCAGGTCCAGGTTGTGAAGGGCAAGGTCGGCCAGGAGGTGATCCAACCGACCTTCGTGACAGATCATGTGGACCGGACGGGGTAGGGAGAGGGCGGACCGGAGCAACCAGCACGCGACCGATTTAGGAATGACGTCCGCGAGCCCGACGACGAACCGGATGGGTCGACCTGGGTCCCGGCCCTTCAGGGTCTCGGTCAGCTCCTGGCCCAGAGAAAAAATCCGGTTGGCGTACCGATAGGTGAGCCGACCGGTGTCCGTCGGGACCAGGTGCCGGCCCACCCGGGTAAACAATTTTTCCCCCAGCGCCTGCTCTAGTGCCCGGAGCTGTCCGCTGATCGTCGGTTGGGCGAGCCGAAGCTGCTCGCAGGCGCGCTGGATGCTACCTTCCTTTGCCACCACCCAAAAGTAGTACAGATGGTGGTAATTGAGCCAGGTCATCGGAAGGCTCCGCCGGAGGACGGCCGTCTATCGGTTTTTTCAATCTGTCCCGCTTAAATTATCTATTTGCCTATGGAGCTTCCGCAAGCCCAATAATAGAAATTGGTACGGGAAGTTTCCCGGTCCGGGCGACTGCAGCCTTTACTGGGGGGAAGAACCTGTGACTGGCCGAGGCTGTCCTTCAGGGGCCAGGCCGGGAAACACGAGATTCACCAATGTCACCACAAAGGAGGGAACCATGAGGAGCACAAGGGGGTTCAGAGTGTTTCTGGTCATGGTCGGGCTGCTGGTTATGCTCGGGCTCGCGTTCCTATCCGTTCCTGATCCAGTCGGCGCGACCACCGATGATCAAATGATCACGGGAAAGGTGAAAGAGGCCCTATCGGCCGATGCGATGTTGAGCAAGCGTGGGATTGAGGTGATTGCTTTCAGAGGCCGTGTGGTTCTTAGAGGGTATGTGGACAGGCAGCGGGACGCCGACAAGGCCGTCGAAATGGCCAAGAACATAGAAGGGGTGAAGTCTGTTCAGGATAACCTGGTTATTTGGCAGGAAGGCTTCCCCAAGGAGTTGGCGCCCCAATACAATTTTCAATCTCCATGACCGATCGATGGGCTAACCCCGGGGCCATGGATTGGTGTACCGCTCATGGAATGGGGACCCCCAGGCTGGCGACCGGTCCCCCGGCTTTCAGGCAAGCGGGGGGCCGGTTTTTTTGTGACGTGGCGGAACTGGTCGAACCAGAAGGAAAAAGGCGGAAAGACAGAATTAGATCGAGGATTCCTTCAAACGCTGGAGGCGGGCTCGATCCAACTGCACAAAGATTGATTTCTCCTGGGTGACCGTGACGGTGCCGGGGGACTGTCCCTTGGCCTTTCGAACCCACTTTCGTCTCGTGTAAATCACCTCTCCCTTTCCGCTCTTTTTTAAATCACTGTACAGGAGGGCGAGAGTGGCGGCGTCCCGGACCGTTTCCGGCGGGGGAGCGGCGCCTTTTTCTACGCGGACCACGACGTGGGAGCCCGGGGTGCCTCTGGCGTGGAGCCACAGGTCGTCGCTGTGGGCCATCTTGAAGGTCAGCTCTTCGTTTTCGCGAGCGTTCCGACCGACGTAGATCGCCAGGCCGTCGCTGGAGGTAAATCGGCGAAAGGGTCCGGAACGGGCCTTCATGCCCGGTGCCTTGCCTGAGAAGGTCGAAGCCCGTGCTTGGGCCGTTCGACTTTTTCCGGGCGGGTGGCGGTGTGACGCGCCAGCAGGGAGAGAGGTCCAGTTCCCCTCTTGTATGGCCGCCAACTCGGCCCGCAGCCTGGCGGCCTCCTGCTCGTTGGCTTCGAGTCGCGGCCGGATCTCCTTTTCCGCCGTGACATGCTTGCGGTGCTTTCGAAAAAAATCCTCCATGTTGGCCTGGGGCCCTTTGGCGGGATCCAAGGGGATGACCAGCTCCGGCGTGTTCGGATCGAAATAATCCACGACCGTGAGTTGGTCCTGGCCTTTGCGAACCCCGGCCAGACTCGCCTTGAGCAGCTCCCCGTAGCGGAGGTATTCCCGGTAGGCCGCCGCTTTCTCGAGGTCCTGCCGGAGGCCCTCCATCCGGCGAGTCAGCTTTTTGAGCTGTTTCCTGACCTCCGCCAGCCTGGCCTGGAGGAGGCGGTCCTGGGCCAGCGCCTTTTCGCGTTCCTGATACCGGCATTCGATGGCACGGGAAACCGGAAATGGACTGGTCCACTCGGCGTCCGGTGGCGTCTTTTTTGCTTGGGGCTGATCCTCAACGTAAGATGCGGCTGTCCAGGCGCGAGGTGGAGTCGGCCGGTAAGGCTGGCCCGCCTGATCCTGCCCGTGAATCAGGGACATGAGGATGTGGTCCTCCCCATCCAGCAACTGGAGATCTGCGCTTCGTCCGGTCAGCGACGCGATGAGGGAGCAGGCTCCGTCCCTCGCGGCCAGCCGTAGCCGTACGATCCGGTCGCCTTGAACCTGCTCCACCTGCTCGACCCTGGCGCCGTGGATGCGGGCCCGCAGGAACTGGCAAAAAGAGGGTGGAGTCGTGGGGCTTGCCTCACGTTGGGTGGTCAAATGGAGACGGGCGGTCTCGGGGTCTGCAGCCAGCAGAAGTTGGTGGGTCTGGCCCGGGCACCGGATCTCCAGCGTGATCGTGCGCGGCGCCGGTTGGGAAATTTTTTGGATCCAACCCCCGGTCAACGCCGGACCGATTTCCTGGACCACAGCGGAAATTTCGGAGGCAGTGACACCCACGCCGCATCTCCGGTTGTTTCAAACCGGCGCCGAGTCTGCCCCGATCGCGGTCCGAAAGCAAGGCTCTCCCCTATCACTGTTCATCCTTGGCCGTTTTTACCCGGTTCGTCCAAATCTTTCCCCGTAGCCTACATTCGTTAAAGAAAAGAAAATGATAGGAAACCGAGGGGTTATGAGGTTTTAAGGCGAAATGCTGCCCGGCATTTCCCTTGCAGACTCTTGAGGGCTAGAAGCGAGGAAATCGGCAAGAATTCAGGAGGGTGAGGGGGAGTGAATTCATGAAGAGACAGTACCTCAAGTGGATTATCCTGGGCGACGCCCTGTTGATGGGCATCCTGGTCTATCTGGGTATGACCAACCCCACCTTGTCCGACTATCAGGCCCAAATCCTGACCCCCGCGGCCGAAACCCGTCGCCACAGCTCCGACTCGTTGGTGGCCTCGATTGTGCGATCGGTTCCGATTCCCGGCTATTCCTCTCCGGAGGTGTACCCCAACGATCAATCGGGAATCATTTCGTTGCTGACCAACCGGACCCTGCGTAGTAATTTCCTCTTTTTCTCCATCTACGCCACGCAATACGACTTCTGCCCGAACGACAAGGTCAACCGCGAGATCAAACGGACGCTGGGTATCGCCGACCGATTCGTGGACCTTGGCACCGGCGGCTGTCCCGCTCAGACCCACGCCTCATCCTTCTCACGCTCTTCCTCGATTGCCCTGACGCGATAAGCTCCGGATAGGGCGAGAAGTCTGAAGCCGGGAGCGCGGCTGCTCTCTCCCGAGGTGACGGCTGCCTGCGGGCGTTAGTGGGGTTTGGCCAGCGCGACCCGGTCCCGCCCCTCGTCCTTCGCTTGGTAAAGGGCGGCGTCTGCTTGGTGGAGCACAATCTCTCCCGTGTTCCCGTGATTGGGAAACAGCGAGACGCCCAGGGAGATCGTGATGGGACCGAGCGTTTCTCCCCGATGCTGCACGCGGAGGTTTTTGATGCCGGTCCGGAGGTCGTCCGCGCGATTGAGGGTCGCTTTTTGCGTGGCCTCCGGAAGAATAAGCACGAACTCCTCCCCGCCATACCGGCACGCGATGTCGCCCTTTCGCATGGAGCGTTCGAGAAACCCTCCGACCTCCCGCAGGATGGCGTCGCCGGCGTCATGTCCCAGCGAGTCGTTGAAGCGCTTGAAATGATCCAGGTCCAGCATAATGATGCCCACGGTTTTTTTGCCCCGGACCGCGCGGCTGACTTCCCGTTCGAGCGATTCCTCCATGTACCGCCGATTGAACAGGCCCGTCAGGGAATCGCGTACCGACATGGTGCGTAAGGCATCCCGGAGTTTCAGATTCCCCAGGGCCAGAGCCAGATGCTCGCACAAGGTGGTGGCCAGTGGCCGGTTGATGCGGGCCGGCGGCTTGCTTGCAGGATGCCTGAGGTGCAGCAGTCCCAGGGTCTCGCCCTGGGCCACCATCGGGAGGCAGATAGAAGAAGCGGGCGGCTGGGGCGCGACATGGTTGCAGAGCGCTCCACCTTGGGTTTCCTCGACGTGGTACACGCGGCCCCGGCGGAGGGCCCAGCACTCACTGGGCTGAAAGGCGACCTCGTCGCTGGTTGCCACGGGCCAGACCGCGACGGTCTCCACGAGGTTCCGGGACTGGTTGATGATGGAGAGCGAGCCTTCCTCGTTAGGAAACAGTTGGTGGGCGATCCGGGCAATCACCACGTAGGCCTCCTCGGACGTCAGGCAGGCCTGGAGCAGCTCGGCGAGCTCGCTCAAGAGCGTGATTTCCTGGGTGCGGCGCTCGAGCTCCTTGACTCGCTCCGTCAATGTGTTGTTGGCCTGCTGGAGCATTTCCTCGGCGAACTTCCGGTCCGTGATGTCACGCACGATAGTGGAAGCCCCCGTGATCCTACCCGAGGCATCCTTCAAGGGCGAGATGGTGAGGGATACGTGGAGGCGTTTCCCGTCTTTCCTGACCCGCTCTGTTTCGAATTGATCAATCCGCAGCCCCCGTTGGATTCTTCCGAGGATCTGGAGCAACTCGTTCGGTCGGTCTGGCGGAATGAGAATTCCGACGGAGCGTCCTTTCACTTCCTCCGCAGTGTAGCCGTAAATCCGCTCAGCCGCGGCATTCCAGCTCGTAATCGTCCCGTCCAATTTTTTAGCGATGATGCCGTCCAAGGAAGACTCTACAATCGCAGCCAATTGCAGCTGCGTTTCCTCCATGCGCTTGCGCTCGGTGATGTCGCGAAATACTGCCACGCCTCCCCGAATCCGGCCCGATTCGTCCTTGAGCGGCCTGGCGGTCGTGCTGAGCCAAATCCCTTCGGTGGCTTTCGTATGACGGACAAAAATCTGCGCCTGGGTCACGGCCTCTCCCCGGATGGCCTTGGCCAGGGGCAAATCCTCCGACGGGTGGGGCGTGACCATGTCGGGGAGGTACAGTCCGTAAAATTCAGACCACTTGTCGGGGGGGACTTCCTTCGGGCCGATCTTCAGAATCTGTTCGGCGGCCGGATTGAACAGCAGAAACCGGCCCTGGTCGTCCACGACGATGACCCCGTCCCCCATGCTGTTCAGAATGGATTGCAGCATTATTCCCCGTTCCCGCTCCCGTTGCTCGTGGGCGGTTTCCACCTCGCCGAGCGCGACGTCCCTCTTGATCCGCTGGACCGCCAGCAGAGCGGTGATCCAGATGGCGATCAGGCTAAGGATGCGGTTCGACAGCGACACAGCCAGGGACGCCCCTGGGGGAGAAAACACAAATCCGAGCGCGGTCAGCACGGTGCTGGCGAAGGCGACCAGTAATACCGCGGATCGCTGACCAGACCGGGCTGCGAGATAGACGATACCCGAGTACAGGATCACCTCGGTCAGCCCACGGGGAGTCAGGAGGTCCACCGTGAACAGGGCCGCCAGCAGAATGGCGACCGTGAGCGGGAGCCAAGACGGGTTTTTGAACGTGGGGCTTTCCATGGTCTCTATGCCGGTAAGGTCAGGGTCTGGGTCCAGGGAAGGATTGCAGGCCGGCGGACCAACACCGGCCGGGCAAGCGTTCAGGAGAAATGTTATCCTAGAGCCTGCAGGAGTCAAGGAAAAGGGAAGAAGAAAAAATCTGAACGGACGTCCAGCGCGATGGACAGACAGTTTCTTCAACAGCAAACCACGACCGTGCTCGAATGGGACCGTCTTCTTGCCGTCCTGGCGGGCCAGGCCCGATCCGCCATGGGGATTGAAGGGTGCCGGACCCTGCCTCTGGAACGGGATCTGGCGTCGGCCCGGGCTAGGCTGCAAGAAACGGCCGAGATGGTGGCCCTCCTGGAGAGTACCGATCCCTTCCCTGCGCTCGGGTTTCCCGATCTCCGTGATCCCTTGGGGCGAACGGCCAAGGGGGCCTTGCTGGAAACGCATGAATTGCGGGACCTAGCGGTGGTGTTGGGGCTGGTAGGAGAAGCCACCCGGTACCTCCGGCGCCACCGGGAGGATGCGCCCCGGTTGTGGATGATCGCGGAGCCGCTGGAGGCGGCGGTCCATCTCCACCGGCTGGACCAGACCCGGGCCGCGATCGAGCGGTGCGTTGATCCGGAAGGGAATATTCGGGAATCGGCGACCCCCGACCTGCGCCGGCTCATGGAACATGCCAAGGGCCTCAAGCAGACCATGCGGCACCGGCTGGAGGGTATCCTCGCGTCCAAACGGTACGCCGAGGTGCTCCAGGAACGCTATTTCGCCCAACGGGAAGGCCGGTATGTCGTGCCGATCAAGGCGGAGATGCGCACCAAGATTCCGGGCATCGTGCACGATGTGTCGGCCAGCGGAGCCACGGTGTTCCTGGAGCCCCGGGAACTGGTCGAGCTGAACAACGCCGTCAAGGTGGTCGATCTGGAGGTGGACCGGGAGGTCAAACGGATTCTTCAGGAATTATCCGCCCTCGTGGCCCAGTTGGTCCCCGTGCTCCTGGATTGCCTGGCGGGGTTGGCGCGGTTGGATTGTATTACCGCGAAGGCCGGCTTGAGCCGGTTGGTGGGGGGACAACCGGTCGTCCTGAACGACTCGGGACGGGTCCTGTTGCGCAAGGCCCGGCATCCCTTGCTGGTCCTCGCCAGGGATCACGTGGTCGCGAACGACCTTACGCTGGAGGAACCGGTGCGGGTGCTGGTCATTTCCGGCCCCAATACCGGGGGAAAAACCGTGACGTTGAAAATCCTCGGTCTGTTCGCGCTCATGGTCCGGGCGGGGCTCCAGCCCTCCTGCGGGGCGGATTCCGAGATGGCCCTCTTCCAGCAGGTGTATGCGGATATCGGCGACGCCCAAGACCTTACCAAGGACCTCTCCAGTTTTTCCGCCCACATGACCCAAATGGTTACGCTCCT
>JBFFYZ010000039.1:0-9706 GCA_041568895.1 Nitrospiraceae bacterium | reverse complement strand
GCGACGCTTCGTCGGGCAATGGTACCTGTTCGGAATCCAGTTCCGAAAAATTCTCATCGGCCTGCTCCATAACCTGTCCGACCGAGATGAAGCGATCAGCCTGGAACTGATGCGCGTGCTGTACTCCGAGTTCGGCAACGGAGAACGGGAGGAGGTGCACGCGGAGCAAATTCTCCGGCTCGCGGACAGGCTCGGTCTTGACCGGAGGGCCCTCAGGCGGGAGCGGCTCTATCCCGAAGCGCAGGATTACATCGACACGGTCGGCGAGATCTTTCTGCATGGCGACCTGTCCTCCGCGCTGGGAGCCTCCTTCGGGATCGAGACGACGGCCGGGTTGACCTACCGATATTTGTACAGCGGCCTGCTCACCTTTCCCGATCTCTCCCTGGACGACATCCGCTTTTTCCAAACCCACCTCTTCGAGGAGCTGTCGCACGGCGATTGGCTTCGGTCCGCCCTGGCCGGCTACGCCGAGCTGGATGACCACCGTGACAAGATTCGGACTCACGCGCTGCTGGCCATGAACAAATGGCGCGGCCTCTGGCAGGGCATGGAGCGGTACGTCCTGACCCCTTCCGGCAGCCATGGGGCTTGATCCCAAAGACCTGGCCGCATTCCGCGCCCGCGTTCAGCGGGCCCGGGCGGCCGATGAGCGCGCTTGGGAAGCCACCCGTCGCCTTGTGGGACCGGAGACTGCCGCGGCGACCCTGGGGCATCTGGCCTCCGCGATTCAGTCGGCCCCTCTCGCACCGGCACTGCGCGAAGCCCTGGTCCAGGCCCTTCAGGCAGGCAGAGCGACCGGCGTGCGAGCCCTGGCGGGGGAGCCCTTCAAAGAGCTCACCGGACTCCCGCCGACCAAGGCGGTGCGGGCCCTGTGCCTGGTCTTCGGGGTCGGGGTGGGACCGGCCGAAACCGCTCCTGTCTCGACGCTCGTTCCCGAGCGCCTCGAGGCGGTCCTCCGGACCACCCGCAATCCCTACGACCTCCTGCTCGAAGCGGACTCGCCGTCTCTGCTCGATGTGGGCGCGGGCGACCTTTCCTTCGCCGCGGAACTCGTGGAGGCCTATCTCCCGCGTCTCCAACGGCACCACAAAAACTTGACCCTCCACAGCCTGGACCGACTCCAGCCCGGATCAAAATTCGGCGGCCTCTTGCACCCGGATTCGGACCTGCTGCAACGCTTTCGGCAGGCGCCGCCACGGGGTCTGCAGTTCCAATTCTGGGGTGGACAAGACATGTTCGACATGAGCTCGCTCAAGCGCGTCCTCCCCCGCTACACCTTGGCCGCCTGCCACGCTCCGGCGACGCCGACCTTCGCCTTTGAACCCACCCGGCTCTCCCCCTCGGTGATCGACGCCCACCTACGAAAGACGAAGGGCGCGTTTCGGCGGGTCCGGGCGGACGGGGAAGAGGCACTTGAAGTGATGGACGGGGAGCGGGCCCTGCTCTTCCCGCCGTGGAAATTCGAGATCCGCGGACCGGTGGCGCTGCTGGACCTGCTCTCCCGCAAGGGACAGGTCTGCCTCCTCCCGTCGGTGGATACCGAGGTCTTTTGGGAAATTCTCTCCCAGCTCGTGGCCGACCCGGGTGCGCGTCCTTCGGGCGTGATTCTGGAGCCGGCGCTCCTGCCGAAACTGTTCGGACCGGTGTACCGCCGACTGTCCGAGCTCCCCGTCGGTGAATCTCTGCTGCTCTCGGACCTGACGGACCTGCGGCAAGACCTGCCCCGGGTTCTCCCCCAACAGGACGCCCCTCTCCCGCCCTATCGGTTTCGCTACGTCGAAATCCGCCGTGGCGCAATGTTCGAGGGCCTGCCGGCCAGCCGCACCGCCCGCCTGTTCAAAAACATGACTCAGGAAGCTCCGCCGTGGTTCCTGATCCTGGTTCCGGCCGATTAGGTTCTCTGACGGTCATCTCCCCTAATCATCCTGCTTTTGCCACGGGTTTTATCTTTATTCTCATAGTGTTGCGTGAGTCAAAACAGATGGCTGGCTTCGAGGGTTAAATTGACGGTCCGGAGGCCGTCTGATAGACTTCCCGCAGATCCCACCAGTGAGCGAAAACACGATCGTCAACGACCCCGCCGTGAAAGCCACTAGGGTATGGAAGCAATCAAGAAGATCCAGGCCATCCATTCCAATGTCGCACGCATCATCAAAGGCAAGGACCGGATCATCGAATTAGCGGTTGTGTGCCTCCTCGCCCGGGGCCACCTTCTCATCGAGGACGTTCCCGGCGTCGGCAAGACGACCCTAGCCCATAGCCTGGCCCGGTCCCTGGATTGCTCCTTCAAGCGCATCCAGTTCACCAGCGACCTCCTGCCCTCGGATATCCTCGGGGTCTCGATCTTCCAACAACAAAAGCAGACCTTCGAGTTCATGGCGGGTCCCATCTTTGCCAACATCGTCCTGGCGGACGAGATCAACCGGACGACCCCGAAGACCCAAAGCAGCCTGCTGGAAGCGATGAACGAGGCCCAGATCTCAGTGGACAGTCAGACCTACCCGCTCCCCCAGCCCTTCATGGTGATCGCCACCCAGAATCCGGTGGAGTACCACGGGACTTTTCCCCTGCCGGAATCCCAATTGGACCGATTTCTCATGCGCATCCAGATCGGCTACCCGGACTCGAACGAGGAAAAAAAGATCCTGGACCGCCAGGGCTTCCTGCATCCCGCGGACGAGTTGCAGCCGGTCCTCTCGGTGCAGGAGATCCTCGACCTGCAATACCTGGTGGAGAAAGTCCGGATGGACGAGAGCCTGATGAGTTACCTCCTGGCTATTGCGGCGGCGACCCGACAGAACAGTTTGCTGGCGCTCGGGATCAGCACCCGCGGGGCCATGGCCTTGCACATGGCGGCCAAGGCCCTGGCGCTGGCCCGGGGCCGGGATTACTGCCTGCCGGACGACATCAAGGAACTGGCTCCGGTGGTGCTGTCCCACCGCGTCATGTTGAAAGACGGTCAAGGGACCCGGGGCAGTCGCTTCAAGGACGCGGAACCGATCATTCGTGGCATTGTGGATTCCGTCCCCGTTCCGCTCTAATCACACACGACGACGGCTGGAGGCCAAGGCTCCTCAGCCTCTCGCCTCGTGCCTGAGCCGCAGGCTATGCGTTTCGATCACATTCCCCGCTTCATCCGCTGGTTCTATCGCTACCGCTCCATCAGGCTGACCCCCGAAGGCACCCGCTTCGTCCTGCTGACGCTTGCCGTCGGCGTGGCCGCCATCAACACCGGGAATAATCTTCTCTACCTCCTGCTGGCCATGATGCTGAGCTTGGTGGTCTTGTCCGGGCTGTTGTCGGAGCAATCGCTCCGGCGGCTCCTCCTCATCCGACGGGTCCCGGAGCACATCTTCGCCAACCAACCAGCCACCGCCGCCTTTTCCATCACCAACGAAAAGTCCCGATTCCCGACGTTTTCCCTGCGGGTCATGGACGTCATCGGGAACCGGGCCGTGGATCGTGGGGTCCACCTCCTCCATTTGGACGCCGGCGTTTCCTCCTTGCAGCCTTATCCGTTGCTTTTTCCCCAACGAGGCCTCTATCGCATCGAGGGCGTCAAGCTCCTGACCCGGTTTCCATTCGGGCTGTTCATCAAGGCCGCTACTATCCCGCTCGCCTCGAAGGTGGTCGTCTATCCGGAACTTAAACCCCTGCCGATGCGGCTGGCCCAGGAGCTCACCACGTTCGGACAGGCCCAGACGGTGCCCCGTCGCGGCCCGGGGGTCGCCCTGTACAGCCTTCGGGAATACCGAGCGGGAGACGATTCCCGCACCATTCACTGGAAGACCTCGGCGCGCGTGGGTCGGCTGATCGTCCGGGAGACCGAAGCAGAGGACCAGCGGCACGTTACGCTGGCCTTGTGCACCGGCCGTCCCGGGCGGGGCACCCCAGCCGGCGACCAGGTCGACCAGGAGGCCGCCTTCGAGGAGGCGGTGAGCCTGACCGCGTCGCTCGCCGCGTTCTTTCATGAGGGCGCCTATACCATTCGCTTGCTGGTCGGAAACGAGGAACTGCCGTACGGCTCGGGGCTGCCGCACCTCTATGAAATCTACCGGCGACTGGCCCTGTGCCACCCGATCCCCGGCATCGCCGCCGAACGCACCCCGCAAGCGTTCTCGACGGTGGGGCTGAGAGGGGAGCCGGACGATTTGAGCATCGTCATTCTGCCGTGGAACGATCCGGACCTCGCCGCGGCATGCCGCGGGGCCACGCGGATCGTGCAGATCACAGAGGAGCGCACGGGGTGAGCACCCAACGGGCGTTTCGGTTGAGTTCCATTTTGCTGGCCGCGTCGGCCTTCACCGGGCTGGTGCTGACCGGGGAAGTGCCGGTCTGGTTGGCCTTGCTGGGCCTCGGGGGGCTGACCTTCAGCCTCGCCCAAGCAATGGGGTGGACTCATCAGGATGGCCTGTTGCACCTGTCCCGCTGGACCTGGAACTCCCTGATGCTGGTCGCGTTCGGCTTGTTCGGGGTGGATCTGATCTGGTTCTCGCAGGATCTCCTGCTTGCCGGCGTTCACTTCCTCACCATCCTCATGGTCAACAAGCTGCTCAATCTGGAGCACCGGAAAGACTTCCTCCATTTGTACGCGATCAGCCTGCTGGAGCTCCTGGCGACCGCCGCGCTCACGGTCGAGCTCTGGTACGGGGCCGTGTTTTTGGCCTTCCTGCTTGCAGCCATCTGGACCCTGCTGCTGTTCCACTTAATCAACGAGGAAGAAGAGAGCCGTAGCGGGCCGGCGCCGGAGGCCCAACCCCAGCCCACGGGACCGATCACCGCCCGGTTCTTCTGGACAACCAACGGCATCGCCCTTGGCGCCTTCTGCATGACCATCGCGATCTTTTTCCTCATCCCGCGGATCGGGGCCGGCTTCTTTCAGAAAAGCCGGGGGCAGTTGATCCGGACATCCGGATTCTCCGAGAAGGTGGACCTCGGCGCGATCGGGGCCGTCAAACTCGACGAATCGGTCGTGATGCGGGTCCAATTCCCAGGACAAGACGCGCCCCCGCCCGGACGCCTGTATTTCCGGGGGGTGGCCTACGACCAATACAATGGCCGGTCCTGGGGCAACAGTTTGGCGCACCGCCGGATCCTCGGGCGGAGTGGTGACGGAACCTTTCAAATTCCGGTGGAACGACATGCAGGGGGGGACCCGGAGGCCATCCAGCAGGAAATCCTGATCGAAGCGTTGGATACGTCTGCCTTGTTCGGCCTCTCCTTTATGGACAAGGTGCGGGGAAATTTCCTGGTCGTCCAGGCCGACGGCATGGAGGCCCTGTACCTCCCCTATACGCCAGCCGCCCGGTTTCATTACAGCGTGACGTCGTTTTCGCGGAGACTCTCGGCGGTGGACCGGACCACCGCCGGCTTTCTCTACCCGGAGCACATCCGCAAGCACTTCCTCCAGCTGCCCCAGGTCACGCCGGCGGTCCGGGACTTGGCTCGCGAGGTCACCGGCAAGAGCAGCACCCCCTTTGAGAAGATTCTCGCCGTCGAGGAGCACCTGCGTGCCCAGTACCGCTACAGCCTGGACCTCAACACGACCCTGTCGACCACCCCTCTCGATGATTTCCTGTTCACGCGAAAAACCGGATATTGCGAGCATTACGCGACCGCGATGGTGGTGCTCCTGCGAACCCTGGGCATCCCTGCGCGGCTGGTCACCGGATTTTTGCCCGGCGAATGGAACGACGTGGGAAACTACTATGTCGTCCGCCAGCGCGACGCCCACGCCTGGGTGGAGGTGTATTTCCCCAAGTCCGGATGGATTACGTTCGATCCCACGCCGATCGCGGCCCCGACCATTCCCACCCCGGTGCTCACCCAGCTCAGCCGGCTGGTGGATTCCATCCGGCTGAAATGGGACCGGTTCGTGATCAAGTACAGCTTCCATGACCAGATGGCGGCGGCGCAGGGCATTCGGGAACGCGGGGACCGGGTCCGGTCGCAGATTTCAAGTTTTCTGACCTCCGCCCGGCGCTGGGTGTCCGTGGGAGGCCTCTGGTTCATCGGCCGACTCTACCAGGCGGGATGGGTGGCGGTGGTGGGACTCGCGGTCGGCCTGGCGTTGGTGGCCCTGACGGTGGGGACTCTGCTGCGGAGGAAACTCGGCGCATCTCCGCAAGCGACGGGGTATTACACGCCGAGGCAGCTTGCAGCCATCCGACTCTATGCACGGATGCTCCGACTGCTCGCCAAACGTGGCTTTCGGAAACCGCCGGGGGCGACCCCCTGGGAATTTGCCAGGCAGGTGGCGGGGACCTGGTCACAAGCCGGCCATTTCGTGACGCCCCTCACCGACCTCTACTGCCAGGTCCGGTTCGGGCAGGCCCCCCTTCCGGATCAGGACCTCGAGCGGGCCCAGGCCCTGCTGTCCGACCTCCGAGGGGTCAAACCCTAGGGTTCCCACCTGCGCCTCCAGCCAGCAACGCATCCGTCATTTTTGGCCCAACACCCCGCAATAGAATAGTAAGAGAAAACATCATGCAAGGTTCCCATGGCGGAGCCAGGCGTGACCTTCTCAAACGAGCGCGGGACTTGTACAAGGCCCTATCATTCTCACCCGAAGACCTTGCCTGTAACATTCACGACGTTCTGAACGGCTCAAATATAGAATGACCGGAACGTAAGAAAGTTCTCGCGGTCTGACTCCCGATTCGCCCTCTTCCCGTCTTATTTCTTGACATGGTCCGGCAGACCGCCTAGCCTCTTTCCTGACTCTATGGACTTTTTCCTCTCCGACGAGGATGAAGGAATTCCGGATGAAGCCTACGGACCATTGGGAACGTGGGGGATTTCGGGTGAGCCCGAGAGCAGTCCGGTCGGTTCGCCTATGTCCTTCCGCACTCCTGCACACCCCCACATCAAAGGAGGGAAATCATGCAAGACACTCTGAACCAACTCATTGCCCAGCTCACGCCGCTCTTCGGCTCGTATATTCCGAGCCTGATCGGGGCCATGGCGATTCTTTTGGTCGGCTGGATTGCGGCTCTGATTCTGGCCAGCATGCTCCGGGGGGCGCTCAAGCGCACCCGGTTGGACGCTCGGTTGGCCGGCTGGATCTACCTGGGTGAGCCCAACAAAGCGGATGAAGTCCGCCTATGGACGGGGAACATCGCGTTCTACCTGATCATGATTTTTGTCCTGATCGCCGTCTTTCAGACGCTGCACCTTTCCCAGATCACCGAGCCGCTCAATCTGCTGCTGGGACAGGTCTTTCAATTCGCGCCACGGCTGTTCAGCGCGCTGTTGCTGTTGGCGATTGCCTGGATTCTCGCCACGATCTTGCGGGTAGGCATCCTGCGCCTTCTGAATACACTCCGCGTGGACGAACGGCTCGGAAGCCAGGCCGGCATTTCATCGGGTGGCCGCTCGCCGCTGGCGAGCTCCATTGCCGATGCCATCTATTGGCTCATCTTCCTGCTTTTCCTGCCGGCGGTCCTGGGCGCCCTGGCGCTGGAGGGGTTGCTCACGCCCGTCAACAGCATGATGAACACCCTGTTGGGGTTCCTCCCGAACCTGTTCGCGGCCGGATTGATCTTGGTGACCGGCTGGTTTCTCGCGCGAATCGTGCAGCGGATCGTCACGAATCTCCTGGCAGCCGTGGGAACCGACCGGCTCAGCGAGCGGGTCGGGCTCACACAGGTGTTGGAGACCCGCCCGCTCTCGAATGTCGTGGGCGTGATCGTCTACGTGCTGATCCTGGTTCCGGTCCTTATCGCCGCGCTGAACTCTTTGCAGCTGGAAGCCATCACGCAGCCGGCCAGCGCAATGTTGGGCAAAATCCTCGGAGCCGTTCCGGATATTTTCGGCGCGGTCCTGGTTCTGGCCTTGGCGTTTGTTGTAGCACGCGTGGTGGCAAGCCTGGTGTCGAACCTGCTGACCGGTCTGGGATTCAACGGGATTTTGGCCCGCATGGGCCTGGCTGCGGACAACCCAGCCGGAACCAAATCCCCGTCGGCCATCGCCGGCTATTTGATCCTGGTGGCCATCATGCTGTTCGCCTCCATCGAAGCGGCGCGGCTGCTGGGGTTCGATCTGCTGGCCACGCTGGTCGCCGACTTCACGGTGTTTGGCGGCCAATTGATCCTCGGCCTGGTCATTTTCGGCATCGGCCTGTACCTGGCCAACGTCGCCGCGACGGCGGTTCAGACCGCCGGGGGAACCCAAGCCGCCCTGCTCGCCCGGGTGACCAAGATCGCCATCCTGGCTCTGGGCTCAGCCATGGCGCTCCGCCAAATGGGCTTGGCCAATGAGATCGTGAATCTGGCCTTCGGGTTGATTTTGGGGGCGTTGGCGGTGGCCTTTGCGCTGGCCCTGGGGCTCGGCGGAAAAGAAATCGCGGCGACCGAGCTGAAAACCTGGGTACAGAACTTGAGAGCCAAAAAATCCTGACTGCTGGAACCAGAAGGGGGGCCGTCGGGTCGAGTGAACCCGACGGTCCTGCCGGTTCCTTCCCGTCCGGAGTGCCCGATCCCGCTACAACCCTGCGAACAGCCTGAGTACCACCGGCTATGTGTTCCTGCCGGAAGCTCCCCCATAAAATTCCCGTTAATTTTTCGACCCGCAGTATTTATCAAAACCTCATTGCGGGGAGGCTTTTTTCGTCTCGATTTTTTACGCACACCGGCGCTATGTTTAGAGAGGAACGCGACGGGGCAGAGAGGTGGCGTTCGGTTCCCAGCACTCACTTGGCGACTGCCCTGACGGCAAACGAAAGGAAGTGGGTCCCAACATGGTCGCTCCACTTCGCACGCAACGCGGCTTCACGATCATCGAGTTGATGGTCGTCGTGCTCATCATTGGGTTGCTGGCCGCAATCGCGGGGCCGAACTTTCTCCGCTACCAGGCGAAATCCCGGCAGGCGGAAACCAGGGCCAATTTGAGTGGAATCTATGTGGCAGAAATGGCCTTCTACAGTGAAATGCTGCGCTTCAGCAACGCCAACGAAATCGGCTTTCGGCTGGAAGGGAGAAACCGCTACACCTACCGAATCATGGCGACGGCCTACGCCGGCGGGGTCATCATTCCCGGGGCGGTGGAGACGCTCAATGCGAAGGTCGGCCTCATCACGCCGGACAATACGCTTGTGGCAGCGGCTGCGACGGCTACGTCATTCACAGTGACTGCCACGGCCAACCTGGACAACGACTCTACCATTGACCAGTGGCATGTCAACGACATCAAGCAGGGCCTCCAGTTGGCGGACACGGATGATGTGATCAACTAAGCACTTCCGGCCCGGCACCAGAATCCCCTCTCCGCAACCCTTCCCGTCACCAACGCGTTCGTTCCCTTACAGACCCTTCGCGTGGCCTCGCTACTTCCCCAGACAAGAGCTTCCCTGGATCCAGCGGGTTTTTTGACCCAGGCAGAGCCGATCTTCAGGTAGGCCGCTTGTGGGTCAATAAGAGGGGACCAGCCCCCTCGCAGGCCTTCGCATCGAATGGGTGCGAACTCCGGCCGGCTCACGGCCTCGCCGGCGCCCACAACATTGGCGCTCCTTCTTCGTCGCGCCGTCATGCCACGAAGGGGCACATCCCCCTCGGAACCCCCGGTCGGGGGTTCAAATCCTTACTATTCTGTATTGGATTGGCTGTTGAGGGAGGAAGTTGGAGCGGGAAAGGGGATTTGAACCCCCGAGCCTCGCCTTGGAAATTCGAAAAGAGGTCTGACGAAAGAGCATGATAAATCACCTGGT
>JBFFYZ010000038.1:0-9723 GCA_041568895.1 Nitrospiraceae bacterium | reverse complement strand
TGCCGTAGAGGATGACGGCCTGGAGGGAGGCGCCGAAGAGCTTGGCCACCTCGGCCACGTAAACGCGGAGGAGCGGACGGATCTCGGCTGGCAGTTCTCGCATTACTGGATCTCCCAAATTAGTAATTTTATCCTGCGGGGTGGATGGCCGTTCACTTCCGCGCCTCCCGGAGCGACCCTTCCGGACTTTGCCTGGCGGAAGCCTTCGGAAATTCCTTCGAAGACTCAGTCAGTTTCCGCTTTCCTTCCCGGCAAAGTCTCGGTGTGTCCCCGCTCCTCCGGCAAAGTCCGTTCACGGCCATTCCACCCCTTTTTTTAAATTTTCCGGCCGCCTCACATGTCGCCGGGGTGAGGGCGAGCGACTTTGCGGACGAGCCCGACTGATGTGCGTAGCGGCAGCCCGTGCGAGGCCCGACCGCAGAGGCCTGTCGCATCAGGCCGAGGCGGATCGGAGAACCCCCACCTTCCGAGGTGGGGGATGGGGGGAGCCGCAGCCGGACTGCCGCAAGCTACAGCAGCGTGGCGAGGCTGCACGGAGCCTAGCCCCTCGCTCCGGCGACCTAAATATCTCCATCGAAGGTTCAAACTTAGCCCCTTATTTTTCCCGGCTGGGCTCGACCCGGTTCGCCCTTGGGTCCGGGAGGAATCCGCCCGCCATCAGCCGGTCCAGGAACCCGAAAGGCTTCGTTCGGCGAAGTCCCGCCGTGGTCTCCAGTACACGGTACCGCAGCCGGGTGTTCCGGTCCAGCGTCCGAAACACCCGGTCCCGGAGCCAGGCCAACAGGGGATTCCCGGTGTTCCAAAAGAACACCTGCTCGTCGGCGTTCCGTTGCAGCATCTCGACCTGGGGCCGGCGTCGTTGTTCGAAGGCCGCGAGGGCCTGGGCCGAACAGTCTCCCCGTTCCAACCAGGAGGGGATGAGCTCGGCCAGGGTCATCGCGTCCACCATCGCCTGCATCCGCCCCTGCGAGGCGTGCGGGTTCATCGCGTGCGCTGCGTCCCCGATCAGCACCGCACCGTCCGCGACCCAGCTCTTCGTCCGGACCCGACCGGTGGGCATGTAAGCGGTCTGGTTCCAATCCACCAAACTCTGGACGCAATTCTGCAGGGAGGGGGCGATGGTGACCCACTGCTTCCGCAGGGCCGCGAGTCCCGCCGCCTTGACTTGAGCCATGGAACCGGCGGGAATCAGGTAAAACAGGTAAAGCTTGGCCCCCCCGGCCGGGAACATTCCGAGGATCGTCCGACGGCCCACGAAATAGCGGGCCTCTTCTATCCGCTGCGGCCCTCCCGGGTCGTCGAGGAGGGCGATGAGATACCCGTCCGGGTAGAGGTGAAGCCGCGTCCGAACGCCCAGCGCCTCCCGGACCTTGGACAGGGCGCCGTCCGCCCCGACCACCAGCTTCGCCTGCACCGTCAAGGCCCGGCCGTCCTGATCCGCTTCCACGCCAACCACGCGGCTTCCCTCCCGCAGGAGCTGCCGGAATGTCGTCCCGTAGCGCAGGCGCCCGGGGGCTCGGGCCTCCAGGGCCGCCAGGAT
The DNA here is from genome assembly GCA_041568895.1 of Nitrospiraceae bacterium. Taxonomy (GTDB): domain Bacteria; phylum Nitrospirota; class Nitrospiria; order Nitrospirales; family Nitrospiraceae; genus JBFFYZ01. Next base: position 8,183 of record JBFFYZ010000038.1, on the reverse strand, counting down.
GACATGGTGGACGGCGTTGGGAAGCGTGACGAGGGCCTGGTTGAAGGGCGGCGGCAGCTCGCGGTAATCCACGGTGCAGAGCCGTTCCGCGTTATCTTCTCCTTGTGCGGCACGATAAAAGTTGAACCGGTGCAGGGGCCGGACCGCTTCCGCCGACAATTTGTTGAGCAGGCCGAGCCTTGCCATGACCTCCTGGCCATTGGGTTGAAGGATCTCTCCCCGCACTCCCCCCGGCGGCCCCGGCGCCTGTTCCAACACCAGCGCGTCGATGCCTTGCTGGGCCAGGGCCAGTCCCAGGACCGCCCCGCCCCCGCCGGCTCCTACGACTACAACATCTGCTCGTTCCATGTTCGGCCCGTTCCCTCATCCATTACAGGGTGTGGAGAAACCATTTTGGCACCCTGGAAATGCAGGAATGCCGGGGATAACGGATAGGATCAGCAAACCGAGCAGGATGTTCAAAAAGGCCGTCCAGCGCGGCCGCAGCGAGTGAGGAGGCGAGGCGTACCGGGGACCCGTTGCTCCGCAGAGTGCAACGGGTGAAACGTACGTTGAGCCTCTGAGCGACGCGAGAACGAAGCTGGCGGACTTTTTCAACATCCTGCTTATGGCCAGGCCTGGTACCGCACCGGATCGTCCCACATGGCCAGGAACTTGTCCCGCGCCCTGGCGCTGGTGACCGGATCGGTGATGATGTCCAGGCGCTCGTCGTTATACCGGTTGCCGCTGGTCGTCTGATTCATGGATCCGGAGGCATTGATCTCATCGTCCACGACGACCTGCTTGAGGTGCATGAGGTCCTCGTGCCGGTTGACGCGGATGGGCACCCCGACCAGGTGCAAGGTATAGAGGGCCGCACGCTGCTTCGAGTCCTTCACCTTCTCGCGGTCGGTGAGCACCCGCACGTCCACGCCCCGTTTCTTGGCCGAGACCAGGGCCTTCACCACCGGCGGATAGGTCAACCCGTACACCGCGACATAGATATAACGCCGCGCCTGGCCGTAGAGGGACACCAGCTTGTCCCCGGGCCGATCCTCCGGCGCATAGTACTGCTCAATCGTGACCGCCTGCGCCGGAAGCGGGACAACCAGCAACCAACACCAGGACAGGACTCCCGCCAAAAGAACAGTTTGAATTCGGACTCTCGCACTCACCCTGTCGGCCAAGCCCTTCACCTTTTGGCGATGGGACTCCGGTAGGCTCTCTTGCAGAGGCATATCAGGTTACCAGAATCTTACGGCTGGACGGGATGGGTCCGGAGGAAGGCGGCACAGCGGGCTCGGCCTGCTGGGTAGCCACTCGATAGCCGACGGCGACGGCATCGCGCCTTAGCGCGGCCCTATAGGAGCCGGAGGCCAACGGCGACGACTCCAAAGGGACAATCAACATCAACGCATCGTGCCGTCGCCCGAAGCGACCCGCCCGTCGTCAGCCGTGGGCGAGACATGGTGGATAGGTTACTCTGCGTCGAAGAGTTCCCGGAAATGGTCTTCCGAGGCCTCCCAGGCCTGGGGGGAATTCTTGCTCAGCCAGTCTTTCAGGAAGGCCTTCTGGCCCGGCGTCAGCATCTGCTTGATCTGGTGGGACCGCCCCTGCAGCGGCTGGAGAAACCCGGCCCGCTTCTCGAAATCCAACGTCGCCGTGCGGACGTACACGTTGGTGTACATCGTCGGGACGTCCTTTTCTTCCTCCCCCTGGATCCACACCGAAATGAACTTCTCCAGATGAAGTCCCGCGCTGTCCATCGCGGGATCGGTCTCGTGAAACAGCTCGTTTTCAGACTGCTCGAGCGGGGTGGACCCCTCAGCCCGAAACAGAAAATTCTTTTTCCACATGCCTGGTCCTTTGTCCCCACCCCTTCCATCCATAATCCCGGCAGGATGGATCAAAATGGCGGCCTCTTAAGAGCCGGAATCCGCCGGAGAAGGGAGGCATACTGTAGGGCAACGACCGGGAAAGTCAAGACCGAAACCCGCCCCGTTGCTTACCTTGACAAGGTCTCAGGGATTTTGATAGCGTGGGGAATTCCTTTTTCTCCACGCCAAGTTGGGAGCTTTTGATGCAGGTGACCCTGAACGGAAAACCGGAGGAAATCCAGGGGACCACCGTCATGGATTTGCTCAAGAATAAGAACATCGACCCCCAGATGGTGGCGGTGGAGGTGAACGCTCAAATGGTCGAACGCGAACACCTGGCTACCACCGCTCTGAAGGAGGGAGACCAGGTGGAATTTCTCTTCTACATGGGGGGTGGCGCAAGATGAGACCGGCGTCCAGAGATATCACCGAGTTGATCGGCGGGACTCCCCTCGTCCGGCTCAACCACCTGTCCAGCGACAAGGCCGCGACGATTTACGGCAAGGTCGAATACTTCAACCCCGGCGGCAGCGTCAAGGACCGCATCTGCCTGAACATGATCAACGAGGCGGAGCGGCATGGACGCCTGAAACCGGGCGGCACCATCGTCGAGCCCACCAGCGGGAACACCGGGATCGGGCTGGCGCTCGTGTCGGCCGTTCGGGGCTACAAGCTGATCCTGGTCATGCCGGAAAGCATGAGCATGGAGCGGGCCAGCCTCCTGTCCTCCTACGGGGCCCAGTTGGTGCTCACGGCGGCCTGGGAGGGGATGAAGGGCGCGATCAAGGAAGCGGAAAGCATCATCGCCCAGAATTCGTCTTACTTCATGCCGGACCAGTTTTCGAATCCCGCCAATCCGGCCATGCACAAGCAGACGACGGCGCAGGAGATCTGGGACGCCATGGATGGTAAGATCGACGCCTTTGTCGCTGCGGTCGGGACCGGCGGCACGATCACGGGCTGCGGGGAGGTGTTCAAGGAGCGGAATCCCAAGATCCAGATCATCGCGGTGGAGCCGGCCGGCTCGCCGGTGTTGTCCGGCGGGGATCCCGGGCCCCACAAGATTCAAGGGATCGGCGCCGGGTTCATTCCCAAGGTCCTGAACCGGTCCATCCTGGATCGCGTTATCACGATCACGGACGACGAGGCCTACCAGACCGCCAAGCTCCTGGCCAAGAAGGAGGGGCTGCTGGTCGGGATTTCCTCGGGCGCCAACGTCTTCGCGGCCCAGAAGGTGGCGGAGGAGCTGGGGCCGGGCAAGAACGTGGTCACCGTGCTCTGCGATACGGGCGAGCGGTACATCAGCATCGAGAAATATTTTAATATCTAGTGCCGCGTGACGCGTGAGGAGTGACAAGTGATACAACGCCCAAACACATTCCAACACTCGTCACCTGTCACTCGTCACGGCAAGTAACATGGACTTCACCGAGGACCAAATAACCCGGTACAGCCGGCACATCCTGCTCCCCGAGGTCGGGGGAAAGGGGCAAAAAAAACTGGCCCAGGCCCGCGTCCTGATCATCGGCGCCGGCGGCTTGGGGTCCCCGGCCGCCCTGTACCTGGCCGCGGCCGGCGTCGGCACGCTGGGCCTCATCGACAACGACGTGGTGGACCTGTCCAATCTGCAGCGCCAGGTCATTCACCACACGCCGGACGTCGGGCGCTCCAAGGTGCTCTCCGGAAAAGAGAAGATCCAGGCCCTGAATCCCGACGTGGCGGTCGTCATGCACGAGGAGCGGATGACCGCCGCCAACGCGCTCGACCTCATCGGGCAATACGACGTCGTGCTCGACGGCGCGGACAACTTTCCCACGAAATTTCTCACGAACGACGCCTGCTGGTTCGCCAAGAAGCCGCTGGTGCACGGCGGAATTCTCCGCTTCGACGGCCGGGTCTTTACGATCATCCCGGGCCGCTCCGCCTGCTATCGCTGCGTGTTCAAACAACCCCCGCCGCCCGGCCTGGTGGCGAGCTGCCAGGAAGCCGGCGTGATCGGCGTGTTGGCGGGCATCATCGGGACGATCCAGGCGACCGAAGCCCTGAAGCTGATTCTCGGAATCGGCCGGCCCTTGACGGACCGCCTGCTCGACTTCGACGCACGCCGGACCGCGTTTCGGGAGATCAAAATCAAGCGGAACCCCAATTGCCCCCTGTGCGGCGAGCAGCCGACGATCACCGAGCTTTTCGAGCACGAAGCGGAGAGCTGTGCAGTAAAAGTGCCGGGTGAATAGTAACGAGTGACGAGGGAAGTCCCATGGCCAAGATGAAATCGCTCGTGTGTCGGGAATGCGGGAAGGAGTATCCGACCAAGGCCATCCACGTCTGCGAGCTGTGCTTCGGCCCATTGGAGGTCAAGTACAACTACGACGAGATCAAGCAGTCCATCTCGCGGCGCAAGATCGAAGAGGGCCCCCTCAGCATGTGGCGGTACCTCGATCTCCTCCCGGTCGAGAGCCCCTCGGTCGCCACCGTCATCGGTCCCCACGCGGGGCTGACCCCGATGGTCCGCGCGAAGAACCTGGGCGCGTTCCTCGGCCTGGACGAGCTCTACATCAAAAACGATACGGTGAACCATCCCACCCTGTCCTTCAAGGACCGGGTCGTGGCGGTGGCCCTCACCCGGGCCCGGGAACTCGGGTATGAAACCGTGGCCTGCGCCTCGACCGGGAACCTGGCCAATTCGGTCTCCGCCCACGCCGCCGCCGCGGGCATGCGGGGCTACGTCTTCATTCCGGGCGACCTGGAAGCCGCCAAGGTCCTGGGCAACCTGATCTACCGCCCGAACGTGGTGGAGGTCGAAGGCAATTACGACGATGTGAACCGCCTCTGCAGCGAGATCGCCGCGGAATACCAGTGGGCCTTCGTGAACATCAACATCCGCCCCTACTACGCGGAGGGCTCCAAGACGCTGGCCTTCGAAACCGTGGAGCAGTTGGGGTGGCGGGCGCCGGACCACGTGGTCGTGCCGATGGCCTCCGGCTCCCTGCTGACCAAGATCTGGAAGGGGCTGAACGAGATGCAGACCGTCGGATTGATCCCCGAGGTCCGCACCAAGGTCAACGGCGCGCAGGCGGAAGGCTGCTCCCCGATCACCGCCGCCTTCAAGGAGGGCCGGGATTTCTTCAAGCCGGTCAAGCCGAAGACGATCGCCAAATCCCTCGCGATCGGGAATCCGGCCGACGGGTACTACGCCCTGAAAACCGCGGGCGAAAGCGGCGGCGCCATGGACATGGTCTCCGACGGCGAAATCGTGGAAGGGATCAAGCTCCTGGCCCAGACCGAAGGGATCTTTGCCGAGACGGCGGGCGGCGTCACGATCGGTGTGCTCCAGAAGCTGGTCAAGGCGGGGGTGATCAACAAACAGGACGTCACGGTCGCCTACATCACCGGCAACGGCCTCAAGACCCAGGAGGCGGTGATGGACGCCGTCGGCCGCCCCATCCGGATCCAACCGAGCCTGATGAGCTTCGAGCAGACGTTCAAGGCGATCAAGAACGAGCAGGGTGATGCATGATTAAAGTGCGAATTCCGACCCCGCTGCGGCCGATGACCCGCGGCCAGGGGGAAGTCGAATCCAAAGGGGCCACGGTCCAGGAGCTGATCGAGAATCTGGAATCCATGCATCCCGGATTGAAAAGCCGGTTGTGCGACGAGAAGGGCGAGCTCCGGCGGTTCGTGAACGTGTACGTGAACGAGGAGGACATCCGGTTCCTGAAGGGCCAGGAGACTCCCCTCAAGGACGGGGACGAGGTATCCATCGTTCCGGCGATTGCGGGAGGGCGGTAATGCCCAGCTTGCGGTTTCATATCCGGTTTCCCGAAGACAAGATCAAGGAGCCGATCATCTACCAGATCGGCCATGAGTACAAGGTCGTGACCAACGTGCGGCGGGCCGATGTCCGGGAGACCACCGGATGGATGGACGTGGAGCTGACGGGGGAGACGGCCGAGATCGAGCGGGCCGTCGCGGGGCTCCGGAAAAAAGGGGTCCTGGTCGATCCCATCGAGCTCAACGTTGTCGAATAGGCGATGGGCAATGGGCGATAGGCTAGAGGTCGGAATTTCCGTTTTTCTCTCCAATAGCCCATAGCCATTCGCGTGTACGCGAATATGGAATTTACAGACGCGCAAATACAGCGGTACAGCCGGCACATCATCCTTCCCGAGGTGGGCGGCAAGGGCCAGCACAAGCTGGCCAAGGCCAAGGTGCTCATCATCGGGGCCGGCGGATTGGGCTCCCCGGCCGCCCTCTACCTGGCCGCGGCAGGCGTCGGGACGCTGGGCCTCGTGGACGGCGACGTGGTGGACCTGTCCAACCTCCAGCGGCAAATCCTGCACACCACCGCCTCGATCGGCACTCCCAAGGTGGATTCGGGGAAACGGCTGCTGTCGGCCCTGAATCCCGACTGCACGATCAAGACCTATCCCGAGCACGTGACCGCGCAGAACATCATGAGCCTTTTGGCCGAGTACGACCTCATATTAGACGGCTCCGACAATTTCTCGACCCGGTTCCTGGTCAACGACGCCTGCTATTTCGCAAAGAAGACCCTGGTGTCGGGCAGCATCTTCCGGTTCGAGGGGCAGATCACGACGATCAAGCCCCAGGGCGGCTACCCCTGCTATCGGTGCCTGTACCCGGAACCGCCCCCGCCGGGCTTGGTTCCCAACTGCCAGGAGGCCGGGGTGTTGGGCGTGCTGGCGGGGACGATCGGCGTCCTCCAGGCCAACGAGGCGATCAAGGAAATCCTGGGCATCGGGGAAACGCTGGCGGACCGGCTGCTGATCTACGACGCCCTGGAGATGAAATTCCGTCGGGTCAGCCGTCCGAAAGATCCGGCCTGCCCCCTGTGCGGGTCTCATCCCACCATCACCGACCTCAGCGGCGACTACGTGGTGGCCTGCGGCCTCTGACGTGACGATTCTGAAGGTCCCCCAAAAGTTTCTGGACGAGATGGTCGGGCATGCCCACGAGCTCACGCCCTTCGAGTGCTGCGGGCTCCTGGCGGGCAAGGGCGGCGTCGTGACCCGCCTCTACCGGATCAAGAACATCGTGGCGACGGAGGGGGCGGAGTCCGTGTCCCATTTCGACGAGGCGAAGCTGGACCACCTCAAGCGGCTCACGCCGGAGGAACGGGCGGAGATCGCCTTCGTGATGGACGCCCGCGAACAGTCCCAGGCGCTCAAGGACATGCGGACCAACGGGATCGAGCTTCAGGCGTTTTACCACAGCCATCCGAAAGATCCGGCGCGCCCCTCCACGACCGATATCCGTAATGCGGTGGAGTTCGACCAGCTCCGGGAAAAGCTCAACCTCCCCGCCCCCTGCCACTTCATCATCTCCCTCATGGAGCCGGGGAAACCGGATATTCGGGCCTACTGGATTACTCCCGACGGGGTAGCCCCCGCCCAATTCTCCCCCGCCTAAGGCGGACCTTTCGGTACGAATTTCCCCGCATTTCCGCTTCCCTCGGAAACCCTCTTTACCCATGGAGGCGAGGATGCCATAATGGGTTTCTCGGCCATCATACGAAAGCGGGAGGATACCTTGATGACTTCAGCCCTTTTCAACCGCGCCGCCCCTTTCCTGGCAACCCTGGTCCTACTCATCGCCGGTCCGTCCTTTGCGCTCGCCGCGGAAAAAAGCATTTTCAGCCCCATTATCGCGATTGACAAGGAGCGGGGCTTTCTCTTTGTCTCAAGCGATTCCGGAATCGTGGTGGTCGAAGCCAGCGAGGAAGCAAAACCTCACATCGGCAAGCTTCCCATTTCAGGAATGATTGATATCGTGGTTGAACTGAGAGGGAGAGGACCGGCTCTTCTGAAATCCTGGAAGCTCGTCGGGGGGGAATCGGAGTGCAAGGTGTTCGACGGAAAATCCTGCAAGTAGCGGCAAGTCGCGGGAGACTCGGACCCTGGGCCGGGTCCTCGTGCACGGTGGGCGTGCACAGTCGACTGGAAAAGCCTACTCGGAACTCCCCAGCATGTCGTCGATCAGCGGACGGTTGAGGTCCTCGCAGCCCGGACAAATCGTATCGAACATCTCCTGGTAATTTTCCACGAAATTGCGCTGATCAACCAATTTTTCGGCCACCACATGGCCATAGCAGGTCTCACAGAGCATCATCAGGCCGCGCATGACCGACACGGTTTTTCGTCCTGAGCTCCCAGTCATATCCGGGTCCTTTCCTGAGTTCTTTTTCCCGATCTCCCTACCCTGATCCCCCGGTCCTGCGGAACCCCTGCGGACCGTTCGGATGGAGTCTGCCTTCTTGGCCTACCGGCCCGCCCGGGCGGGGGACCTCATACAGATCCCTTCAAATGG
>JBFFYZ010000037.1:0-9747 GCA_041568895.1 Nitrospiraceae bacterium | reverse complement strand
GGGTCAGCGACGAGGTGAACGAGGCAGGTGGAGAAGCGGGAGTCGGATGAATTATCTAAAAGGATACTCTATGGATTTCGCATGGATACAACTACAGGCTTACGGCGCACGCCAAATCACCTTGTTGTCACGAACGTTGTCATAGAATTTGAGGGAGGGTCGGGATGGAGCCGGTGTGTCTTCCCCAAAGAGGTTCCCGAGTGAGGCACTGGGCAGGGTACTTTTATAATGAAAACTCAAGCTCGAGAGCCCGTCGGGTTGGGTTTTCATCGAGATGCTATGGGAATCCTCCCCCTTCGCATACAGGAACAGACCCGCGGTCTCATGAACCGCGTTCAAGCTTAGGCTCGCCCGGATGTTGCCATCCGGATCGTAGAGAGCCAGGCGGGACAGCAGGCTCGGTTCAGTGCCTAGGCTCGCTCGCACTCGACCTTCCTGATCCACGACCCTGAATTCTTCCGCTGTCACCACCCTTGTCAACACCGGCAAATTCTTGGCCGAGACCGGCTGGTATCCGAAGAGGCTGCCGGCGAGCACTCCGCCGAGAAAACCCGCCACGGTGGCCAGCATGATGGTACGACGCGTTTCTGTGGGACTCATGGGGTGCTCCTTAAGTTGGAAGTAGCTGCCACCTCGGTTGCCAGACTCCTCGTATGATGAGAGTCTTCGATCAGAAAGGCAAGGCCGCACGGGTACATAAGGAGCGGCCTCATTAGGAAAGTGAGGAAAGGGTTGGGGGATCGAGGGCGACCAAAAAGGTTACGGTAAGGCTTCCATGTACCGGACCAGGGTGTCCCGCTGGCTGTCCGAGAGCGGCTCGTACTCCAGGGCAATTGAGAAATGGTGCTTGGACTGGATCAGGCGGCGAACCTTGGCTTGGAGCTCAAGGGTGGTTTTGCGCGGCTGATCCAGCAGCACCAACACCTTCAGGGCCTCTCCGGAGGAAAATTTCATGGGCTCCGAGGACAGCCGCATCCCCGAGAGGGAAATATCCTCCACAATGGACATCGTACGCATTTTTTTCGGATCCGAGAGGCGGGTCACTCTGGCGGTCAGCTTGACCCGTTTGCGCTCCCCTTTTCGGAACCCGACCAGCCTGACTCGCCAGACGTGCCCGCAGGCACAGTCGTAGGGAAAGGGATTCGGCCGATCGGGAGGAATGTCGGCCAGGCGATGGGTGCTGGATCGGCCGCAATGCATGCAGGAAATGGAATAGGTCCCATCCTTGGAAATAAATGCCGAAAGAATTTCATTAGACTTCCCCATCCAACACTCTCCTGCTTTGAAGTTCCCTGGCGGAAACCTTATCTTTTTTTATCTATTGTAGCAGGTCGGTCAAACCGGTTGATTCCTTAAGAGCCAAGCCAGAGATATAAGGATCCAGGATTTGCTTAGATGACTGCCTCGCGTGGCCACTTTTCCCGGTGGGAGGGATGACGGTCGGGAAAATTTTTTGGTGGGTGGGGTCTCAGGATGGTGGGTAGAGAAAGAGAAAAGATTACTGGAGTTGGGTCTCCGCTCGCCAGGAATAATTCAATGGCTCGCGGTTTCAGCAAGCTGGATATGGTGGCGGTGGAGGGTATCGAACCCCCGACCCGCGGCTTATGAGTCCGCTGCTCTACCAACTGAGCTACACCGCCACGCGAAGAGGTTGTACCAAGAGCGAATCCGGCCGTCAAGGGCCGCCGCTAGGTCCCCATATGGGCGATAAAGACGAACGATGAATAATGAAAAAATGGAGACATGGCCCCTCGGGGCAAAAAGTCATGGCGGGTTGAGACCGGAGAAGAAGGGACGGTTACCCGACGAGGTCCGGAGTCAATCGGTCTAAGGACTGGACGCGGTCGGCTTTGATCTCGTTGTACACGATGGCACGCCCGACCTGCCGCAGGCGGTTGAACACACCTTCGACAATCACCTGCTCCCCGTTGTGGACCGCCACCTTGCCTAATCCCACCACCTTCACGGTCCCGTGTGCGTCTTTCAGCAGAAATCCGAAACCGATGTGTCCATCCCGCGTGGAGGCAACTTGGAAGTTTTCCACGCGCCCGACCACGGTGACCATCTGTTTGTCATATTGGTCGGCATGTGAGATCAGGTCGGCGATTTGGGTCATGCCGGTGGCAGACAGGGATACCGCCGTCCCCAGCGGGAGGCTGAGGAAAGCGGCTCCCGCCGCCATTCGGAGCCCGGCTTGGATGGTGGAACGCTTGAGGAACGAACTCAGGCCAAACATCGGGACATTATACCGCCTGGACGGAAAGAAACAAAGGGCCGGATGATTTCCTGCACGGATCGTGAAGGGCAAATGGGCCGGATTGAGAGAAGCTACTCGCCGCGGAGGCTTCGGAGGATATGTTCCTGCATTTCGGTGAGTTGGGGTTCGGCCGACGGGGCCGGCTCCATTTCTTCTTCCGGGGCCGCTTTCGGCTTGGGGGTAATCCGGGCCCACAGATCGGCTTCCAAGGCCTCGGGCGAGGAATCAATTTCCGCCAAGATGGCGGAAAGGCGTTGGAGGCCGAAGAGGGACCGCTGCTTACTCCCATGCTCGGCGCCGGGCCGGGTATCCAGGATGAGGAGTTGCCAAAAGCGGTTTTCAACCTCTTCGGATAGGCCGCCGTTAGCGAAGGTGGTCAGTTTTTCCATGAACGCTTCTTCCATGCCCTCAATGTTATCGTAGGTGGTCACCATTCGTTCGATGGGCTTCTGAGCCAGGACCGCAAAGGTCTCTTTCCACAGATCGACCGGCGCGGTGGCGGAGGCCGGGGTCGTGGAGGGGGAGGACCCCAGCAGGGTTTGCGCCTGTTCCAAGTACTTTTGCACAAATTTCACTTTTCGGGCGGCCAGGCTTCCCATGGGAAGCCCCCAGATATGGGCGATTTCATGGTCCTGCAGGTGCCGTCCGACGAGGGTGGGTACCTCCCGTTTGACGGTGTCCAGGCGTCGGCGTTGGCGGTCCAGCCTCCTCAATTGGGCTTGGTAGTCGAGGCGCAGGCGACCTTTCAGATAGTCCTCTTCGGAAATGGCCTCCTGATCCCACTTGCGAGCCAGGTCCCGGAGCAGGGGGGAGGCCACCGCGGTTCGCGCCGTTTGCTTGAGCTCCTGCACCTCCGCCTGGGAGAGACCAAATCGGGTGGTCAGCAACCGTTCCGACACGGTGCACAGGGTTTCGGTCATCTCGATCTGCTTCTGCAAGCATTCGATTTGCAGCAGGGCCCGGCCTCGTTTCTGTCGAATCCGGCTCCGATACTGCTCCACTCGATCGGCGATGCCTTGGAGGGTTTCTCGGGAGATGGCGGGCACCTTGGTTTGGACGCCGGCTAGCATGCGCGGATCGGTCCCATCCTTTGCGATGAACTCGATATCCTCGGGCGTCAGATCCAAATACTGGAGGAGCAGCAGCCGCAGCATGACGCGACCCTGAGGGGGGAGAGTGGCCACGACGGATTCGATCTGTTCCGGAGTCAAGACGGTCGCCATGAGAACGAAAATCCTCGTTGCGTTTGGGGCAGTGGGGTTAGGCCGATCCTTCCGCCTGGGCTTCCAGGTAGGAAGCGACATATTCGCGGATTTGCTGGATGGTCCCGTTTTTATAGAGTTCCCTGGGAATTTCCACGCGCACCAGCTTGCTCGGATCGGCTCCCCGTTCCATGGCCCAGGATTCATCGATGTACAGCGTCACGGATCCATCGGGATGCCTCATGACGCAGAGAGAGGTGGTGTCCTCGTCCATATCTGGCTCTTGGGCCGGTTCTTCAGCTGCCTCTGACCCCTGTCCTCAGGAGGTTTGATTGACTCAAACTTCTTTTGCATAACACAGCGGTTGATCCACTGTCAAAGCGGCGGAGGCCCTGGACAGGCCGGGGAACAATCACGCGCCAAGGGCTTTGGCCGAGGCGGCGCGGAAGCAATGCCGGCGCCACCACACGTAAGCGGTAAAGAGGAGCAAGGTAATCAGGAACACGGTCCGGACCCGGCCGAACCCCATGCAGGCATAATTGACCGACGCGTTGATCAGCCCAAACGCGGCATAGACCATGTACAGCAGGAGGGACCACAGCCGAAGCCGCATGAATCCCAGCCCGATCAGGGTGTGAAAGGTTGGTGACTGGGCCTTGGCGAGAACTCCCCAGATCCCCCCGGGTTTGCTGCAAAACAGGGTCAGGGCGTAGTCGGGGTTGGCCAGGATGATGTACAGGTCGGTAAAAGCCGTCAGGAAAAACAGTCCGCCCAGGTATCGAATGTCGTGGCCGCGAGCCCAGACGATCCGGAGGGTTTGCACCAGGCGTTCCGAGGAATGGGGAGGGGGAAGGGACGCGTCGTAGCTTTGCAGGACCCACCAAGGCAGGACGATCAGCATGAGAACAAAGATGCTCCATCCGACGCCCCCGATGAGATATATCCACCACGAAACCGCGAGCAGGCCAAGGCCGACGCCGAAAAGTCTGGCGGCGTGGCCTGCCTGGCCGCGGACGGCTTGGCCCAGCCCGGGGACGAGTGCGGACAGCGCGGCAGGCCCGAGGTAAGCCGGTTCCGTCGTGACACTCTCCGTCTTCATGGCCGTTCCTTGCGGTGAATTCCGCGCTGGGGTTCGCTCGGGAGCTTCGGGCGTGACCATCCCGAGGGCTCTTCGGGCAGGAGCCCTTGCTGGACTCCGTAGAGGATCATAATTTCAGGGGCTAGGTGATTTCCAGAGGATCCGAAGGGGAGGAAGGAGATAAGTCCCGGTCGTCCTCGGCATCCTCGCCTCCCTGAGGGGGGACCGTCGGGCGATTGTGGAGAATTTGTTGGTCCAGTCGGAGGCCGCACTGGATGCAACGCCAGCCTTGGAAGCGTCCCCCTTGTTCCTGGAGTTCCTCCTGAATCAAGAGGCCCGCGCATTTCGGACAATTCATCTGCTTCTCCTCGGGGTGCTCCCTGATGACCCGCGGCCGGCTTGAGAACCAGGGGGACCCAAAACAAGACGGCCTTCCGGTTGAAGGCCGGAAGGCCGCGGCAAGGGTTCCCTCCGTGTAGCGGTTAGCCCCCCAGGGTTTCCACCATTTCTTTAATACTTTTCATGATGCAGGTGAAGATCGGGGTATCCCGCAGCGTGTATCGGCTCCCTTCCGTTTCCCGGAGAGCCATGACAAGATCCAGAAAGTCCTCCGGCTTGTCGGATTCAAACGCCACGACCCATTCCTGATCGTCCAGGCCGAAGGAATACGTGGTGTTGAGCTTCACCGAAGGAAAACGATGGCCGACCTCGATGTGCTCGTCCATCATGCCCTGGCGCGCGGCTTTGGTGAGCAGGAACCATTCCCGGGTCTTCACGAAGGGATAGACGAAGATGTACTTGCTTTTGCCAGGCACGATGTGGAGCCGCTTGCTCTCCTGGCCTTCGTGGACATGGTGATCCACGTAAATCGACCGTTTGGTCATGGAGAGATAGGAATAGGGAGTGGTGAGGTACTTGCCGAGGCCGGTGGCCAGGAGCTTCGAGGACATCTCTTGGAACAGCTCCAGCTCATAGCCGATTCGCCAGAGCATAAAGTCGCAGTCTCCCCGGATGCCGACCGTGGTATAGGGGATGACTATGACCTTGCCCGAATACTCTTCGATGACTCGAATGAATTCCTGCTTGCCCCGGCTTCGCTCCTCTTCCGAAAGCCTGCGCCAGGAAGGATCCACCTTATAAAACGCAAAGTTGACATATTGCCGCTTGACGGTCTGCTCAGCGCTGGCCATCCACGTCCTCCTTCAAAAAACCATCAATTTCAACAACATGAAGAACCGGAGAAGGGAGAATTCCTATCACTTTAGCGGCTAGTTTGTCAACTCACGGCCTGGCCCTTCTGCGGCCGGTCGTCCCCGTTCTGCCGCACGGCTGGGGTGAAAGGCTGCGCACGGCCGGGAAAATGCTGGGAGGATGGAAGGGGGTCAAAACCTGGATGGTCAGGCCGTTGACAGGGGCGGGGTGATCTGCTATCGGCTCACCCGGATGCCGATGGGACGGTCGATGTCACAGGCTTCGGTCCTCACGGGTGCCGGGATGGTCCTGCTGGCAGTCTTGGCAGGAGGGCCGGGCCTGGCCCTGGCGATCGAGGTGCAACCCACTCGGGCCCAGGTCGAAGCGGCGCTGGAGCGCGGACGGTCCGCTGCGGTGGCCCGGATCCCGCCGGATCGGTTGTACGCCTGGTTTGGATCGCAGGCGGATCTGGAACCGCGGGGATTCCTCATGACCAGGGTGGTGGGCCTGACCGTGATGTCGGCTCACTTTGCCCTGCGGTCGGAACATCCCTCGGAGGAGGAAATTGGTCGGATCCTCAACGATCCCATGCTTCTTGTCAGCGTGCTGATCTTCGGGGACCGCCCGGATTTCGCCGTGGACAGCTACGTCGTCCTCCTCCAAGGGAAGCGAACCATCAAACCGGCCAAGGTCCGATTTGACGGGCAGGCCAGCCGCACCTCCGCCTGGCCCTCGCCGCCGGCCCATCGGGCTAAAGTGGTCGCCTTGTTTTCCTACAGTGATTTTGATCCTCACGCGCACACCGTCCTCACGGTTTTCCCCGGCAATGGCGGCGAAGTGTCCTTCGATCTGGACTTTTCGAAGATCGAATAACAAGGCGATGGGCGATAGGCCATCGGCAATAGGTAGAAAAAGTTTCGGGACTGGGGACGACCGGCCTCCTCCCACGGACCACCGCTCCCGGATTTTGATCGTTACCTATTGCCCATAGCCTATAGCCTCTAGCCAATCCTATGAGAATCGCTGAAATCATTGCCATCGGCTCCGAGCTGCTGTTGGGCGGCCGGCAGGACAGCAATTCGGTGCTGTTGGCGGACAAGCTTGCGGCGGTGGGGGTGGAAGTCCGGTTCAAAACGGTGGTCGGAGATGACGAGGCCGACATTGTCGCCGTGTTGCGAACCGCGGCCAGCCGGGCGGACGTGTTGGTCCTGACCGGAGGGCTGGGCCCAACCTCCGACGATCGGACGCGCCAGGCGGTCGCTCGGGCCACCGGGCGTTCCCTGCGCCGGCACCCCGAAGCCCTGGCGGGCATGCGGCAACGATTGGCGGCGTGGGGGCGGACCCCGACCTCCGCCCAATTGCGCCAGGCCTTGATTCCCTCCGGGGCTCAGGTGCTCGGGAACCCCATGGGAACGGCACCGGGGTTCTGTCTGAAGTGGAAGGGCTGCGTGCTGTACGCCTTGCCGGGCGTCACCCTGGAGGCCGAACTCATGGTGGATCAGGAGGTGGTGCCCCGGCTCGTAGCCGAATCCCGCGGCGGCGAGATCCTCGAACGCCGACTTCTCCATACCTTTGGGCTGCCCGAACCCGAAGTCGATCACACACTCAAAGGGCTGGTTCGGGGGGGTGGCCCTGTTCGCCTGGGCCTGTTGGCGTCTCCGTTGGGCGTGACGGTCTCGCTGACAGCCAGCCGGAAGGTCGCGCGAAAGCCGGCCTCCACCAACAAGGCTCTTGACCGACTGGTGCAAACCCTGCGCACCCGTCTGGGCCTCGCACTCTATGCGGAGGGACAGGACACCATGGAGGAGGTCGTCGGGCGGCTGCTTGTTGCCCGGAGTCTGACTTTGGCGGTCGCCGAATCCTGTACCGGAGGATTGATCGGGCATCGTCTGACAGAGGTGCCGGGCAGCTCCAGCTACGTCGATCGGGTGGCCGTGTGCTACAGCAATCGCGCCAAAATTGACTTGCTGGGCGTCCCGGAGTCCCTGATTCAGCAACACGGAGCGGTGAGCGCCGAGGTCGCGGCCGCCATGGCTGCGGGAGTCCGGAGGCACAGCGGGACATCACTGGGACTCAGCGTGACGGGGATTGCCGGACCCGCCGGCGCCACTCCGGGCAAGCCGGTTGGTCTGGTCTATGTGGGCCTTGATTGGGCCCTGCCGTCGAACATCTCTGCTGACTCGTCTGCAAAATCCTCCCGAGGGCCTTTCAGTGACAAGCCCGCTGGGACCCTGACCAGGGAATGGCGCCTTCACGGAGAGCGCACCGTCATTAAATTGCGGGCCTCTCAGGCGGCGCTGGCACTCCTCTACCGGTGGCTCAGGGATCCTGCCGCCGTGGAGGCCTCATGATTCGGACCTTTGTGGCGGTGGAACTGAGCGCTGATCTGCGAGAGGCCCTCACCCGCGTGCAGAGCCAGCTCCGAAAGGGTCTCCAGAGCAAGTCGTCTTCTGACCCGCGCATCCAGTGGGTGAAACCGGACGGGATCCATCTCACCCTGAAATTTCTTGGTGAGATCGCCGAGTCCCTTGTGGAGGACATTCGGACCGCGCTGACCCCCGCGGTGAGTCGGTTCCCCCGGTTTACGGTGGAGGTCCAGGGGTTGGGGGGATTTCCGGATCTTCGCGCTCCGCGGGTGCTCTGGGTGGGAGTCACGGGTCCAGGAGTTCGGCCCCAGCCAGATGAAGGGACCGAGCCCGGGAATCCGCTTGTTCATTTGGCTCGGACCATCGATCAGGTGCTGGAGCCGTTGGGATTTGCTCCGGAGACCAAGCCCTTTCACCCCCATCTCACCCTGGCTCGAATCAAGGAGCGGAGCCGAGAGGTCGGCCGAGTCATGGCGGATCGAGGCGGGGCGGAGCCAGTGGGGCCGTTGGGCACCTTGGGGATCAACGGGGTGGCGCTCGTGAAGAGCGATCTCAAACCGTCCGGAGCGGTCTACACCCGCCTCTGGGAGGTGCCGCTGGCGGGAGATGATGGATGAACGATGAATGCTGAATGGGCGTTGATCCCTTGGCGTATTCGCGGCTAGGTTTCACCGAGTGATTTGAGTATAATGGTTGGGCTTTGAATTTTGGGGGAGTTCCCCTGTTCAGCGGTCCACATTCCGCAATCATCGTTGCGTTAAAGGAGGGCCCCATGGCCGAGCGAACAGGTGAAAAAGACGAACGAAAACGGGCGCTGGATCTGGCGTTGACCCAGATTGAGAAGCAATACGGCAAAGGGGCCATCATGAAGTTGGGCACGGCCGAAGTCCCGGTCGATGTTCCCGCGATCTCGACCGGATCCTTGGGGCTCGACGTGGCGCTCGGCATCGGCGGCTTCCCCAGGGGCCGGGTCGTGGAAATCTTCGGGCCCGAGGCTTCCGGCAAGACGACCTTGACGCTGCACGCCATCGCGGAAGCCCAGAAAAGCGGGGGCGTCGCGGCGTTTATCGACGCGGAGCATGCGCTGGACCTCAGCTACGCCCGAAAATTGGGGGTGCAAACGGACGACCTCCTGGTGTCGCAGCCGGACACGGGGGAGCAGGCCCTGGAAATTACGGAGACGCTGGTTCGCAGCGGCGCGGTGGACATCATCGTCATCGACTCCGTCGCCGCGTTGGTGCCGAGGGCGGAAATCGAAGGCGAGATGGGGGATGCGCACATGGGCCTGCAGGCCCGGCTGATGTCCCAAGCCCTCCGCAAACTGACCGCCGCCATTTCCAAGTCGCTGACGACCGTCGTATTCATCAATCAGATCCGGATGAAGCTGGGGGTCATGTTCGGCAATCCTGAAACCACCACGGGGGGCAACGCGCTGAAATTCTACTCCTCGGTCCGACTGGACATCCGCCGGATCGAATCGATCAAGGAGGGGCAGGAGGTCATGGGCAGCCGGGTGCGGGTCAAGGTCGTGAAGAACAAGCTGGCGCCCCCGTTCAAACAAGTGGAATTCGACATCATGTTTGCGGAAGGTATCTCGAAAACCGGGGAGTTGGTGGACCTCGGGGTGGACAAGCGGGTGCTGGAGAAATCCGG
>JBFFYZ010000036.1:0-9780 GCA_041568895.1 Nitrospiraceae bacterium | reverse complement strand
GCCCTGAACGATCATGCGCCACCTCCCTGAATCCTCAACCGCGGAACGCCGCGGCAAGGCGGCGCTCCGTGCTCAGATTATCCCCGACCCCAGAGACCGGCACAAGGGCGTTCTGGCACCGATATGAAAGGAGGGATTCCCCGGCTTCACACAGGCCGAAAGAGGGTCCCTGAGCCGTTTACCGGCCGGAGGTCCCCAGTGAAGTGCCCATGGCATTGTCGGTGGGTTCCAGAGCTCTCGTGGGCTTACTCGACCAGGGCAGACCCCGCTCTCCCTGCAAGAGCGGCCCTAAAATGGCCCGAAGCACCTGGGTCCCGAAGCTCTCCGTGCCACCCAGCCCGGTCAAACTGATCATGAAGTTGTACTGCTGGCGATCGGGGAACTGAAGGAAAAACAGCCCCAAGGACCAGCACCGGCAGGGATTCTGATACAAGGCCACATAGTCCGTTTCGGGGCTGTTCCCGTTTTTGACGTCGTAATAGGTCCGGGCGCCCACCGTCCATCCGTAGGGCAGCTTGACCGCCCCGGTGGCCTGGACGAACTGGAGTTCCGGCGTCGGGGCGAACACTTCTCCGAACGACACGGGGTTCCAGATATCCCCTCGGCGCACGCGATTGCCGGATCGGGTAAAGCGCTGCCCGACTTCCAGGTACCAGATATTGTCGTCCTGATACCGGAGGTCGGAATTCACCTGGCTGAACTCCCCGCGATAGGGATCGAAAAAGGTGTCTACCGTCAACGACAACGGCACAACGCCGGTGCGGGGCCCCACCGTATTGCCGATTACCGCACGGGTCCAGATATCGGAAAATTTCTTCCCCTCGACCGGCACCGTCGTCGGTTGGAGCGGTTGGGTGACCGTGGTGAACTGCTGGGTGCCGGGAAAGGGGAACTGCCGAGCCCGGGCCTGGACGCTCCCCGGGTGAAAGCTTTGGGCCACGGTCACATCCAGCCAGTTCTTGACCACGCCTTGAGAGCCCTGCTCCAAGAGCCGGGACCGGAGGGAATAGGTCAGGAGGTTTTTCTTAGGCAGGTCGTCCACCGCATCCACCACCACAATATCCGACTGATCGGTGGGAGGCACATACTCATAGATCACGTACGGTTCGAGGCTGTGCAGCATCCCGCCGCCGCTGTCTTGGCCGAACCGGCGGGCGAGCCGGGAGGTCGCCGACAGGCTGGCCCAGAACGTCTCACGAGTCGCCGGTTGCTCGTTGGCGACTCCCCTCGTGTAATAGGTCTCCCGCAGACGGACTTCCGGCGTGAACCCGACCACATGGCCTACGTTCAGCATCTCGGTTCGGAGGGACGGCATGACGTCCGCGCGGTTCAGGGTGAAGCCCTCCTCACGGGCAAAATTTACAAACGTCGCGTCCAACCCAAAAAAAAGCGGACTGGAAAACGGGGAAACATCCAAGACGCGGTACCCGATTTCAGGAAGGCGCTGAAAGGTGCTTTTTCCGCCGACACCCACGGGCTGGAGGAACTGACCCTCCAGGTAAAGATTCCCGTACGGCACCTTTTGATTGATGTTGAGATGGGATTCCTGGCTGGGCAAAGCCCGCAAGGTCCCAGAGTTACTCAAATTTTGCAGGATGGTCCGATCGGTCAGGAAGTTGGCCTTGCCGCGGATCGACAGGGTGGGATTCACCCGTTGCACGTGGGAGCCCGTGATGATCGCCCGGTCCCGGTTCACCTCGGTGTCGTGGATATAGCTCACCAACCACTGGCCTTTAGATTTCCGGTCCAAAACGTAGCGATATTCCAGATCGCCGCCATAGCCCCGGTCACTCAGGTAGTCGGGCGTAATGGTCACATCCTGGCTGGGGTTGATAGCCCAAAAAAACCCTTGCCGATAATGAAAGCCGAAGCGGTTGTCATAGCCGATGGTCGGCACCAAGAGACCGGTCTTTCTCGTCGCCCCAAGGGGAAAATACAGAATCGGAATCGGAAAGATTGGGGCATCATTCACGCAGAGCCATAGATTTTTTCCGTAGAAGCGGTCTCCCGTATCCACGTCCAGATCCTTGAACGTAAACCGCCAGGGCGGAACCTTGCCATCTTGGGCATCACAATTGGTAAAGGAGCCGTCCTTGGCCCGGAAGTGGTCCTCCGAAAACCGCTGGAGGAGGCGCCCGGTGACCAGGGTATTGGTCTCCTTGATGAAGAGCTGACCGTTGGTGACCACGCCGGCTTCGGTATTGACGTCGAGCTCAAGCCGATCTGCCCACAAATCCGAGCCTGGATCTTTCAGGTGGGCGTGCCCGGTGGCGATGAGGGTTCCGGACAGGGTGAGCAGGGTCACCTGATCGGCTGTCAGGCGCAGGGGGCCCTGCACAACAACCACGGAACCGCGCGCCTCATAGACCGCGGTGCCTTTGAGGTACTCAATCCGGTCCGCGGTAATCTCAAGGGGTCCTTGGCCGGGCTCGCCCAGCGACAGCGGGGGGGCTTTCGCCTTCCGTGGCGTTTCTGTAGGGGAAGGATCCACCGGGGCCGAAAATGCGTGGGGCAAAAACACGGCGGAAAGGGACAGCGCCAGCAGGGACACCACGACCAGGAAGGGTATCCGCCAAACGGACCAGGGGCGACCCACCATTTCAACCCCTGATGGGGGAGAGCTCGCACCCGCGGAGGAGGGCTTTGAGTTCACCCACAAGCATCAGGGATCCGGTCACGCAGATGACGTCCTCCGGAGCCGCCAGCCGCCTGGCAAGAGCCAGGGCATCAGCCACCAGCGGCGCGCCGTGACCGGATGCGGCCCGATCTCCCAGGGAGGGCCGGAGTTCCTCGATCGTCGCCGCCCGCGGCATGGCGGCTTGAGTCAACACAATGTCGTCCGCGTAGGGAAGCACTACCCGGAAAAACCCGTCACGATCCTTGTCCCGCATCATCCCGATGACCAACACGACCCGCGACTCGGGATGCTGGATCCGGTGGGATCGGAGATAGGCCGCGACCACCTCGGCGGCAGCCGGATTATGCGCCCCGTCGATCACCAAACGCGGGCGTTCCTCCACAACCTCCAACCGGCCTTCCCAGCGCACGCTGCTCAACCCGGCCCGGATGGCGCGCTCCGTCACCGGCAGGCCGCGTTTCGCTGCAAGCTCCAACAGGGCCATCGCGCAGGCCGCGTTCTCCAGCTGGTGAGCCCCCCGCAACGGAAGGGCCAGGCCATCGTGGGTCGCCTGGAGCCCCTCGTACCGGAATTGAGCCGGGCTCTCCCCGCAGATCCGGAAGTCCCGCCCCAGCAGGAAGCAGGATGCACCGCGGTCCGCCGCCACCTGCTCGATGACCGGCATCGCTTCCGGGGCCATCCGACCGATGACCACGGGAACCCCAGGCTTGATGATCCCGGCCTTTTCAAAGGCGATCGCTTCCACGGTGTGGCCGAGATGGTCCTGATGATCCAGGGCCACGTTGGTGATCCCGCTCGCCAGTGGAGCGAGGACGTTCGTGGCATCGAACCGCCCGCCCATGCCGACCTCCACCACCGCCACGTCCACCGCGGAGTCGGCGAAATACTGAAAAGCCAGCGCCGTGGTGAATTCAAAAAAGGTGGGGGTCGGGCCCAACGCTGCGGCCAGCTGCAACCGCTCGGTCAGCTCGGACACTCCCTCATCGGAGATCGGCTGCCCGTTGACCCGGATGCGCTCCCGGAAATCTACCAGGTGGGGTGAGGTGTAGAGCCCCACCCGCAAGCCCTCTTCCTGGAAGACCGCGGCGGCCATCGCGGCAGTCGAGCCCTTCCCGTTCGTGCCGCCGATGTGCAGGGATGGAAAGCGGCGCTCCGGGTGGCCCAGGCGGGTCAGCAAGCCGGCGATATTGTCCAGTCCGAGCTTGATGCCGTACTTCTGAAGCCCGTAGAGGAAATCGATGGATGCGGAATAGGACAGGGCCATGCGCGCGCGGGATGAAGGGTTCGGATCTACATGTGGCCGAGCAGGGTGCTGAGCGTTTCTTTCAGGTGCTTGCGCCCTACGATCAAATCGACCATGCCGTGCTCCAACAGGAACTCGGCCCGCTGGAACTCTTCGGGAAGCTGCTGCCGGATCGTCTGCTCGATCACGCGGGGTCCGGCAAACCCGATCAGGGCTTTCGGCTCGGCGATGATGACATCACCGAGCATCGCGACGCTGGCGGTCACGCCTCCGAACGTTGGATCGGCCAGCACGGTAATGAACGGGACTCGGGCCTCCCCGAGTCGGGCGATCGCCGCGGAGGTTTTGGCCATCTGCATCAACGACAGAATCCCCTCCTGCATCCGCGCGCCCCCGGAGGCGGTCATCAAAATAAACGGATGGCGGGCCTCGAGGGCGCGATCCGCCGCCCGACAGATTTTTTCTCCGACCACGGAGCCCATACTTCCGCCCATGAAGCTGAAATCAAAGACCCCCAGGACCACCCGGCGGCCGTTGATCGCCCCCTCTCCGATCACCATCGCGTCTTTCCGTCCGGTCTTTTCCTGCTGCTTCTTCAGGCGGTCCCGGTACCCCTGCGTGTCGCGGAATTCCAGGAAATCCTGAGGCTCCACCTCGGTATCCCATTCCGTGAAGGTGCCGAGATCCGCCAGCAGCCCGATGCGCTCCTGGACCGACACCGGAAAGTGGTAGTCGCATTTGGGGCAGACCTTGTTGTTGCGATCCACTTCCTTGCGATACACGATCTCGCGGCAGTGGTTGCATTTCAACCACAGCCCTTCCACCGTCTTGGGCCGCTTGGAGGACTCCGCGGTCGGGGACTTCTGTTTTTTGAACCAAGCCATCTCTTACTCTAGCGATGAACGCGGAACGCTGAATAATGAATGGTGGCTTTCCTCATTCCCTATTCATCGTTCAGCACTCAGCATTCAGCGTTAAATTTCGATTTCCTGTCCTTCCTCCAGCACCGTCAGGTTCTTGAGCTTGAGCGCCTCCAACTCTCGCCGGATGTCATCCCGGAACCGCGGCTTCAGATGGTACACGTACACCGGAAGGTCCGGACGCCCGATCTTTCGAAATTCCCGGGCGAATGTGGCGGGGGTCAGGTGCTTGCTGGCCTGGGCCAAGGGCTCCATGAAATTGGGAAACGAGGTCTCAATCAACGCGGCCTTGAGCGTAGGCTCCCGTCCGGCGACTTTCCAGATTTCCTCCGTCTCAAAGGTATCGCCGCTGTACAGGATCGACGTGTTTCCCTCCCGGATAATAAATCCAACCGTGGGGACCAGGTGATTTACTGGAATAGCGGTCACGTGCAGACCGTTGATCTCGCTTTCCTTGCCTTTCTCGATTTGGCGGCAGGAAAAAATGGGCCGGTTTTTGGTCGGAAGCTGCAGAAAATCCGGATAGACCTCCCCATTGAACAAATGCTGGCGAAGGCCGGCCAGAACGGACGCGATGCTCGTCAGGACGACCGGCGCGACCGACTCATCCACCAGGTTATCGGCCAGGGTAGGCAGGCCTTGAATGTGATCAAAATGGAGATGGGACAGCAGGACATGCCGGATCCGTTTCTGTTCCGTCAAATCGAGGGCCGATCCGATGGTCCCGGCATCCAGCATGGTGGTGCCGTTGATCAGGAACCCACAGGTCCGGCAGAGCCGGGGGACAGGGCTGTCCTTGACTACCTGGTCAGAGCCATGGCATCCCAGGACCCGTATTTTCACGGGAGCGCCTCCAGGGTCTGGTTGGACGGAATCGGCAGGGGTTCATTCCCCCCCTCCTTCCCAAACCGATACCCGAGGACCTTCGGCCCTTGGCCGAGACCCAGGCAGGCCGGGAAACGGAAGATGGCGAAGAATAACACAATTTCTCTCCCATGGCAGCAATAAAACTGCGCCGAACTGAAGGAGGCCGCCTGGATTGTCGGCGGGAGGCTGGAGAGGAATCGGCCCCGGCGCCGATCGGGACGCGGCACCAGGCGGCTTTCACAAGGAGACACCCAGGACCATGGCGACCCCGAGTCCCGTGCTCCCCGCACTCGCCAGCCCCTGAAGCGTAAACTGCACCTGTCGTCCCAGGGAGGCCGAATAGGCAAGCGGCAGGCTGATGAACACGCCTAACAGCGCCATCCCCACCATCGAACCCAGACCGAAGATCAGAATGTAGGCCATGCCTTCCCAAAGGGTCCGGACCGTGGACAGGACCAGGAGGAGCAGCGCCGCCGAGCCGGCCATCCCATGGACCATGCCGATGGCAAAAGGCTTGAGGGAGCGGTGCAACCAGTGGGCATGCCCATGATCGGGCCCGGACCGATGGCTGTGAAGATGGACGTGGGGAGGCCCGCCGTGCTCATGGGCATGCAGGTGCCAGCCCTCACGGTAGAGCGCCCGCGCCAATGACAGGCCCAGCACGATCAACATGAGGCCGACGCCCGTTTCCAACGCCTGGGCGACCGCCTGGGGAATCGTCACCTTGAACAGGAGAAGGCCCAGCCCCACGAGTAACAACACGGTCGTGTGCCCGACACCCCAGGCGCACCCGATCCATCCGGAGGTCCGGACCGAGGGACGACTGGCCAACAGGGTGGAGATGGCCGCGATGTGGTCCGCATCGAGGGCGTGGCGGAGCCCCAGGAGAAATCCAAGGCCCAACACGGTGATGATATGGGTATCTGGCATGCTGGAAAGGAAGACCGGTTACCGGTTCCTCGATAGACCGTGTTCCAGCTTATCCCCCTCTGGCATGCATCTCGAGGTGGGGGTCCTCACGAAGCCGCTCGATTTCCACCAGCCGGGCCCGGATCCCGACCCGTTCCAGTTCTTTCCGTTCCTCGGCGCCGCGATCCTGCCGCGCCCGCCATCCGGAGGCAATCAGGGCCTTGATCTCATCACGGGAGGCGCCCTCCCGCAAGGGTTGTCGGAGGTCCTTCCCGTCCCTCGCGTACAAACAGAGGAACCACAGCCCATCGGCCGTCAATCGGCTCCGATCGCAGGTGGCGCAAAACGGGGTGGTGGTGGAAGCAATGATCCCGAAGGTGGTCCCGTCCGGCAGGGCGAATCGTTGGGCCGGGGCGGAACTCTCTTCGATCACGGGGGCGATGGCGCCGTAGTGCCGGCTCAGCCGCTCCAGGATGGCCGCCCGGGAGAGGACCTTGTCCATGGACCAATCGTTCGCGCCGCCCACGTCCATGTACTCGATGAAGCGGACCTCGCCCTGGACCTGCTTGCCGTACTCGATCAAATCCACCAGCTCATCGTCGTTGTACCCCCGGATGGCCACGGTATCCAGCTTGAGCCCGGTGAACCCGGCCCGTCCGACCACCTCAATGCCCCGCAGCACCCGATCGAAGCTGTCCCGTCTGGTGAGGGTTTTGAACCGGTCCGGCCGGAGGGTATCCAGACTGACGGTCACACGGTGCAAACCCGCCTCGCGCAAAGCCGGCGCCTGCTCATCCAAGAGAATGCCGTTGGTCGTCAAGGCCAGATCGGTGATCCGGGGATTCCGGGCCAGCATGCGGATCAGGACCGGCAGGTCCTTCCGCAAGAGGGGCTCGCCGCCGGTCAGCCGGACCTTGTCCGCGCCCACTTCGGTGAAGAGATCGGTCAGGGTATAGATTTCTTCGAAGGTCAGGATGTTCTCACGGGGCAGCCAGGCGTACTCCTCTTCCGGCATGCAGTACTGGCAGCGCAGGTTACACCGGTCGGTGACGGACAGCCGCAGGCTCCGCAAGGGCCGACGGAAGGTATCGTTGACCACGGGCATCGGGCCGGCCGCAGGTCGGTCGCTCACGGGTGTTCCTCCACCCAGACCTCGCCGCCCGGGGTCCGCTCGAGTTTCCAAATGGGCGTGATTTGCTTCAACTCGTCAATGCACCACTTGCAGGCCTTGAACGCCTCGGCCCGGTGCTCGGCCCCCACGATGATCAAAACGATATTCTCACCGATGTCGATCTCACCGTACCGGTGCAGAATCAACACCTCAATGACGTCGAAATCCTTCAGCGCCCGCTCCCGGATCTCCCGGAGTTTTTTCTGCGCCATCCCCTCGTAATACTCGAAGGTGATCGCGCTGACGTCGCGGCCGCGGGATTTGTCCCGAGCGGTGCCCAGAAAGACGGCAATCCCGCCGATCCGTCGCGACCGTCGGCGCACCCGTTCCAACTCGGCATCGATCGAAAAATTCTCGCGCTGCACTCGAACCAGCATCGCGTCGTCGGACGATTCCGTTTGATCCGGTGCCTTGGCGGAAGGTTCTTTTCCCATAGAGGCACCACCGGATGTGTTCCCGGCGGATGTTCCCCCGGCGAACGGCGGCAGCAACGCCACCTCGTCACCGTCCTTTACCGCGGCATCGTCGTGAGCGATTTCCTGGTTGACCGACACCAGCACCCGCTTCTTGTGAATCATTTCCCCGATCTTGGGATACTTGGCGTCCAGCACGGCCACCAGGTCTTTGACCGTCTTTCCGCCGTTGAGCGGGACGACCAGCTCCGGTTGATTATCGGCCAAGGTTTTCAGCAGGCCGAACAACTTGATAGTGATCATAACAATAAGGCTGAATGCTGAGCGCTGAATGATGAACTCGAATCTGGCTCCAGCCTTCTAGCGAACCGTTCCGCGTTCAGCATTCATCGTTCAGCGTTTCTCCCTGTTGTACGTTCCCGACTTCCCGCCCGATTTGGACACCAGATAGATCTCGCTGAAGGCCATGCCTTTGTCCACCGCCTTGCACATATCGTAAATCGTGAGGGCGGCCACCGAAACCGCCGTCATGGCCTCCATCTCGACGCCGGTAGGGCCGCTCGTCTTGGCGGTCGCCTGGATCGTGATCGAACAGCGCCCCTGGGGATCCGGTTGCGGCTCTTCCTTGAAGTCGATATCTACGCTGGTCAGCAGGACGGGATGACACATGGGGATGAGATCGGGCGTCCGCTTGGCCCCCATGATGCCGGCCACCTGAGCCACGGCGAACACATCCCCCTTCGCAATTTTTCCACGACGAATTTTTTCCAGAGTGTCGGGCAGAAGGAAGACCTTGGCTTGGGCCGTAGCCACCCGCTCCGTGGTGGCCTTCGTGGAGACATCGACCATCCGAGCCCGACCGGATTCATTGAAATGGGTTAAGTCGGCCATTTTCTTCAGAAAATTAAGGCCTTGGGGTCCTCGCGAGTTCGAATTACATTTGATGAGAAAAGATTATAGGGGCCGCTCTAAAACGAAGTCAAGCCAGAACCGGCCCGAACGAGGCTCGTCCCCGGTGCCTTGACACCTATCGAGAGCATCCACCACAATGGCTGCATGCCGGATCAGGTGATTATCGAAGGGCTCGAATTTCAAGGCCATTGTGGCGTGACCGCCGAAGAACGATCCCACCGTCAGCCGATTCGTGTCGACCTGGAACTCACCTATCCGGGTCCGGCCCCCACCAGCGACGATCTCGCCGAGGCGGTGGATTACACAACCGTGGTCCGATTAGTGGAGGAGATCGGCACGTCCGGGACATGGGCCCTCCTGGAAACCCTGGCCGATCAGATCTGCACCAAATTATTGGCGGAATTTCCGGTCTCCACCCTCCGCCTGTGGGTTCGCAAGGTTGGAGACCCGGTCCCCGGAATCCGCGGCTCGGTGGGTGTGCGCCTGGAGAGGACCGGGCGGGGTCATCCAAAAGCTGACGCTGAGGACGTGCCCCTTCCGGCTCAATTCTTTGAGGAGCAGTTTACGCGGCTGCCCCAGCCGGAAGGAACCTCTGTTCCTCTAGCCTTGGACGTGGCAGCAGGCCGAGGGCGACATGCCCTCTACCTGGCCGCGCGAGGATTTGCAGTGGAGGCCATTGACCGGGACGAGCACGCCTTGGCCCAACT
>JBFFYZ010000035.1:0-9857 GCA_041568895.1 Nitrospiraceae bacterium | reverse complement strand
GCTCGATGAAGTCCAGGACGTCTTTTTTCGTGACCCGGCCGCCGGCGCCTGTCCCGGTCACTTGCGAAAGGTCCAGGTGGTGTTCCGTGGCCAGTTGCCGGACCGCCGGCGAGTAATGCTCGGCCCCGTCGCCGGCGGGCGAGTCGGATGGCTGCGCTACGTGGACGACGACCCCGCTGACTCGGTTGACAACGCTCCTGGGGGACGCCTTGGCCGATGCTTGCTGGCTCTCCAGCCGCGCGATGACGGTGCCGACCGGAACGGTCTGCCCTTCGGGGACGAGCACCTCGGTCAGGAATCCATCCGTGGGGGAGGGGACCTCAAGAGAGACCTTGTCGGTCTCCACTTCCAGGAGGGGCTGGTCCTTTTCCACCTGGCCCCCCTGCGGGATCAGCCATTTTACGATCGTGCCTTCCGCGATGCTTTCCCCCAATTGGGGCATGATCACATCTGTTGCCACAGTCAGCCTCTCACCGCTCGCGTTCGTCTTTGTCCGTTCCAGGAATGAGATTTGAGGACTGAGGTGGAAAAGAAAGGAGAACCGTCTGGAGGATTTTTCTCGTTTGCTCAGTCCTCAGCACTCAGTCCCCAGCACTGCTTAATACGCAGCCAGCTTCCGAGCCGCGGCCACCACGTCGCTCGCTTTCGGGAGGAAAAACTCCTCCATCGGGGCGCTGAAGGGGACCGGCGTGTCGGGCGCGGCGATGCGCAGAATCGGGCCGTCCAGGCAGTCGAAACAGTCCTCGGCCAGGAGCGCGGCAATCTCGGCGCCGATCCCCCCGGTCTTGTTGTCCTCGTGCAGCAGGATGGCCTTGCTGGTCTTGCGAACCGATTGAAAGATGGTTTCCTTGTCCAGCGGGATCAGGGTACGCAGGTCCACCACTTCCAGGTCGATCCCTTCCTGGCTGAGCTGCTCGGCGGCTTCCAGGGCCAGGTGCACCATGGCGCCGTAGGTCACGACCGTGATGTCGGTGCCCGGACGCTTGATGTCCGCCTGTCCGATGGGGACGATGTAATCCTCGGCCGGCAACACGGCCTTGATCCGCCGATAGAGATACTTGTGCTCGAAATAGAGGACCGGGTTGGGGTCCCGGATCGCAGCCTTCAGCAACCCTTTGGCGTCGTAGGGGGTGGACGGGGCTACGATCTTGAGCCCCGGGGAATGGAAGAACCAGCCCTCGGGACACTCCGAATGGAACGGGCCTCCATGCACCCCGCCGCCGAACGGCGCCCGGATGACCATGGGCACCGCCGCGCCCCACCGGTAATGATTTTTGGCGGCCACCTCGGTGATCTGGTCGAAGGCGCAGGAGATGAAGTCGGCGAATTGCATTTCCACGACCGGCCGGAGCCCCATCATCGCGGCGCCGATCGCGGCGCCGACGAACCCGGATTCGGCGAGCGGGGTGTCCAGCACCCGCCATTCCCCGTATTTCTTCTGGAAGCCCTCCGTGATGCGGAACGCACCGCCGTACGGGCCGATGTCCTCCCCCATCAGGAAGACCCGTTCGTCGCGGGTCATTTCTTCATCCAGGGCCTGGGAGATCGCCTCGAGATAGGTGACCTCCTGACCGGCTTTGGTTTCCGCCGTGGCGGTCGTCATGAGTTCGCCTCCTCGTCCGTTGCGAACACGCCCTCCAGCGCTTCACGTCCTTCGGGAAGGGGACTGTCCTCGCCGAATTTCACCGCGGCCTCCACTTCCTTCTGCACCCGTTCGCCGACCTTGGCGAACTCGGCGTCGTCGGCCCAGCCCAGGGATGTGAGCAGGCGTTCGGCCTTCAGAATGGGATCTTTCTTGGCCCATTCCTCCAGGAGCTCCCGGGGCACGTACTTGGCGGAATCGTGCTCGGAGTGGCCGTGCATGCGCATGGTCTTGCATTCGATAAAGGTCGGCCCCGCGCCCGCCCGCGCCCGCCGGATCGCCTTCTGGGCGGCCAGGTGCACCGCCGCCAGGTCGTTGCCGTCCACGATCTCGCCCGGAATCGCGTAGGCCTTGGCCCGCTCCACCACGTCCTTGATCGCCATCTGATGTTTGAGCGGGGTCGAATAGGCGTACTGGTTGTTGTTGCAAAAGAAGACGACCGGCAGTTTGCGGACCGAGGCGAAGTTGAGCGCCTCGTGGAAGTCGCCGCGGCTGGTTCCCCCGTCGCCGGTGTTGGTCACCACCACGCGGGATTCGCCGCGCATCTTAAAGGAGAGGGCGATGCCCGTGGCCAGCGGCAGGTTATCGGCCAGGTGGCTCACAAAGGCGATCACGCCCCGCTTGAGGTCGCCGATGTGGACGTTGCCGTCCTTGCCCTTGGTGGGGCCGGTGCGTTTCCCCAGGTACTGCGCGACGACTTCGCCAGGGGTGATTCCCCGGACCAGGAAGGCGCCCACGTCCCGGTGGTAAGGGGCCACGATGTCGTCCCGCTCGAGGGCCGAGGCGTAGCCGACCGCGATGGCCTCCATGCCGTTGCTGGTATAGACCCCGCCCATGATCCGGCCCTGCCGGTACAGGGCGGTGATGCGGTCTTCCAGGGTCCGGGTCAGCCGCAGGAAGTAGTACATCCGCAGCAGATCGTCTCGCTTGATCTCCCGTTTGACGTCATCCATGTAGGCGTCGTCCGCAGTGACCATTGCGACCTCCTGTGCGAGCGAAGGGCCTCAGACCTCCGGGACTTCCTTCCACGTGATAAGCGGCATCTTCTTCGCGCAGAGGGGACAGTGCTCCGGTTCCCACTGCGGCATCTCCAGATCGGCCGTGTAATAGAAGGGGTGCTTGGCGGTCAGGTCGGCCATCAACGGGAATTGGCCGCTGTCGCGCCGGGCGAAGACCATCATCCCGGCCAGGACTCCGCCCTGGTCCGTGGCCACCTTCCCCAGCTTGCTGACACAGTTCCCGCGGGTCGTCACGTCGTTGAGGGACACGAACCGCTCTCCGCCACGAATCGTCCCGGTCACGAGGTCAGTGCCGATGCGCCCCGTGTCGGCATTGAAGGGCGTCAACACCACCCGCAGGTGCATCACGTCGCGGAGCAGGTCCGCGACGTTCTCCGCCAGCTGCTGCGCGTCCGACGTCGTGGCCACCAGGCCCGCGATCGGATCCTTCTGGTACGTCAGCCGGATCCAATCCGCCATGTCCCGCGCGATCAGGCGGATCAGCTGGGGAATCCGGGCGATGGATTCAAACCGCAGGAAGGTGCCGGTATGGTGGCCCGACACCACCTCGACGTGGGTGTCGAAATACACGGAGCGGGAGGTGCGCAGAATCCGATGCACGTCCCATGCGGACAGTTTGGATTGCGGCACGTCCCGGATGATCGCCTTGAGCTTGGCCTCGACCGCCGGCCCGTCGTAGAGAGCCCCGTGCCGCTCGCGCAGTTCCGCGACCGCCTGAGTCTCGGTCATCTTGACGCCCATGAAATGATCTCCTAGGTGGTTCGGGTGTTCACGGCTTCGACGATCTTCGTTTTCAGAATGCCGATCGGCTGGATCTCCAGCTCGACCACGTCGCCGCGCTTCAGGAACCGGTCCAGTTCCAGCCCGCAGCCGCCGCCCACGGTGCCGGATCCGAAGAGGTCGCCGGGATAGACGGCTTCCCCCCGGGACACGTGGGCGATCATTTGGCCAAAGGACCAATGGATGGTACCGAACCGGCCTCGCGACCATTCCTCCCCGTTCACCCGGGCGATCATGGTCAGCTCGCGGAGGTCCGGAATTTCGTCCGGCGTGAGCAGGGCGGGGCCGATGGCCGTGGCAAAGTCCTTGCCCTTGGCGGGCCCCAGGCGGCAGGCCATCTCCTGAAACTGAATGTCCCGTGCGCTGAAGTCGTTCATGATCGTGTAGCCCGCAATGTAGCCGGCCGCGTCCTGCTCGGAGATGTCCCGCCCCTCGCGCCCGAGGACGCAGGCCAGCTCCAGTTCGTAGTCCAGCTTCGTCGTCTCCAGGGGCCAGGGGAGGTCGTCCTCCGGCCCGATGATCGTCCGGTGGTTTCCCTTGTAATAGACGGGGGCCTTGTACCACTCGGGCGGAATGGGCTGGCCGCGCCGTTTGGACGTCGCCGCGATGTGCTCCTCGAACGCGATGAAGTCCCGAAGTGACGGCGGATTCGGCAGGGGGGCCAGGAGGCGCACATCCCGTCGCCGATAGAAGATGGTTTCCCCCTCCGGTCCGACCGGGGCCTCCCTCAGGTTTGCCACGTAGGCCACGGCTTCCCGGCTGGCGGCCATGACCGAGGGCCCGCCTTCCAGCCACTCGAGCATGGCGGAGGGCACCCGGGCCTGGGCCAGGCGATAGGGCTGCGTCTCCTTGTGGTCCGCAAGCAGGTGCACGCAGGCCATGTTGAGGTCGAGGATGGTCTCACCGTTCTGGCCGTGCAGGGCTCCCAATCTGGCAAACCGGCCGACCGGCGTCTGGACTTGGAAGGTGACGAGCTTCATGTCCCGCTCCCCGGAGATTTCCAGCTATCCGCGTACTCCTTGATCTCGACGCTCTCCAGCTCGGGCAGCACGAGAAAAGGCCGGCGGGATTCGATCATCACGGCCACCTCGTCCGTATGGGTTTTTGATTTGCTGGCCTGAACCGCCTGGGGATGGGGGCCGTGGTGAATCCCCTGCGGGTGCAGGGTGAGGGCGCCGGCCTGAATGCCGGCCCGGCTGAAGAACGAACCCTGGTGGTAAAAAAGGACTTCGTCGTAATCCATGTTGCGGTGATAGAACGGCACCCGGAGAGCCTCCGGATCGCTTTCCAGGGGCCGCGGCGCGAAGGTGGAGATGAGCACCCCGGCCGCCGGCCCGGCCTGGAACGTGGCGTGGACGCTCGGCGGGAGGTGATACCGCGCACTGGTCACCGGCCGGAAGTCGCGCACGTTCAGCTTGGCGACCCACAGGTCCCCTTTCCATCCCACGACGTCCATCGGATAGAAGGGATAGACCACGCTCGTGTACTGGCCGTGCCGTTTGATCCGAACTTCCCATTCCTGATTGTCAGCCCGATCTTCCCGGTCCTCCCGATTTTGTGGCGCGGGCTCCAGCTCCGGCGCAACGAGCACGCCGGGATCGAAGAGCGCATGGTGGCCCAGCAAGCCCCGATCCGGAATCGTCACCGGCTGCGGGGTCTCCACGATCAACAGGAGACTGGGCTCGCCCTCCACGTGGACGCGATAGGTGGTGCCTTTGGGGATGACGAGGTAGTCCCCCGGTTCAAAGGGGAGGATTCCATAATCCGTCTCGAAGCGGCCCCGGCCGGCGTGGACGAACTGGATTTCGTCGCCGTCGGTGTTCCGGACGAAGTACGGCATCGTATCCGTCCGTCGGGAAAGGAACACCCGGGCGTCGGGACTGCGCAAAATTTCGACCGGGGGGCCGTCGGCGGCGCGTTGATCAGGGGTGGGGAGGGCCGCGCAGGCAAAGGCACGGGGCCGGAGCGGACCGTCGATGCGCACCCACCCGGTCGGAGGATGGGTCCGGTAGAGGTGCGACGCCGGACCTTGAAAGCCTCGGCGGCCGTGCTCTTCTTCGTGCAGGCCCTCGGGAATAGCCACGTGAGCCTGCTTCGGGACCTTGCCTTTTTTAATGTGATACATCGCGGGCCTCCCCATGCAGGAAGTGGTCACTTGGACCGGCGGGTCTGGGACTCCTCCCCGGGGATTGTACCGTAATCAATGATCATTTGCTCGTTTTGGGCGATCTGGTCGCGCTCGATATCCTTATAGAGAGCCTCGACCGTGCCGCGGACGAAGGTTTTGGACTGCTCGCCGCCGTGGACCCGTTGGGTCAGTTCGAAAAAGACCCCGCTCCCGGGAAACAGCGGGTAGGTAAACCGCTGCTTCAGGGGGCCGAACCCGTCGCGGCCTTCCTTGAGCGGGCCGCTGAACCGGACCCCGCGGCCTTCCCACTCGCCACAGACGGCCTCGATGTCGTCCACCTCCATGGCGATGTGCTGGACGCCGGGGCCGTATTTCTCGATGAACTCGTTGATTTGGGATTTCACCGCTTTGTCCCGGCCTTGCATGAGGGCGACGCGGGCCTGGCCCCGCTGCACCACGACGGTGTCCATGCTGGACTTGTCGCTGCCCACGTCACGGGCGGACCAGATGACCTCGAATCCGAGGATCTTGGTGAAAAGGTATTCCGCGGCCGCCAAGTTGGGCACGCACAAGGTGACGTGATCGATCCCCATTGATTCTTTCATCATGACACCCTCCTGGACAGCTGAAGGTGGAATGGGAGAAGGAAGGTCCGGATGACGGTCCTGTCCCGCATGGGCTTAGTATAACAGAGAAGAAGTATCATGCAATAAATTTTTTCTATTGAATTGAGGCAAAAACAAGCCGTTTCCTCGCCACTGACCTGTCGCGTACAAACATAAGATGCCGTTAAACAAAGGGGATTGTGGCCTAATTTTACACTTGCGCAAATGATAACAAAGTTATATCATTATTGCCATATCCGAGAATTTATTCCGGAACGGATCGGGAGCTACAGATAAGAGAGCCGAGCGTGACGGGAATCGCCGTCCAGGGCGGGGATTCCCTCGGAGCAGGCCAGGGACCGGGGCGCGCGGGCCGGTGATCGGGAGTCCGAGGAGGTGCCCTATGACGTTTTATGAGGAAATGCGGGACTTCGTGCTGCACCATGGCGCGATCAACAACCCCTACCTCGATCGTTTTCAATCGGGCCGGCTGACCGACGAAGAGATCAGGGAGTTCGCGGTGGAGTTTTACAGTTTTGCCCGGTTCTTCCCGAAGATCCTCGTCGCCCAGCTCGTGAACACCGAAGACGAGGCCGTGGCGGACGAGCTCACCCAGGTGTTGTATTCGGAGCTGGGAGACGGCCACACCAAAAACCGCCACGAATTGCTCTACCGGGATTTTCTGCGCTCGCTGGACCTCGACGTCCATGAGGCGATGGGGCGCCCGATGCTGCCCTCCACCCGGGCCTACATCGACGGAATGGAGCAGCTCTACAGCAGCGGGAACCACCACCTGGCCCTCGGCGCGTCGTTCGGCCTGGAGAACATGGCCATCACGATGTGGGACCACCTGATTCCGGGGCTCGCCCACCTCCACAAGGACCGCTACCCCAAGATGGATATGACCTACTTCACCTTCCACCGGCAGCTCGAAAGCCAGCACGAGGAAGCCATGAAGAACGCGGTCGCGGCCGTGGAAGGCGCGAAGGGGGCGGGGAGCGGCGGGATGTCGGCGCAGGAACGGAGCGATTTCCGGCGCGGCGTCAAAGCGGTGCTGGATTACCTGGAAGGGTTCTGGATGGGGCTGGAGGGTCGTTCGGCCCGCCATGCCACCGCACGCGGGGCGTCCTCATCGACCACTCCGCGTCCGTCCCCCAAGGCCCCGATGAAGACGGTCACGAAGTAGCGCGGGATCTATGCGACCCTGGGCCCCCGTCGGCCGTCCTGTCGAATGCCGGCAGGGAAAGGCGGGCGGGCGCCGATCTTGATCCCAAGGAGAGCATGGCGGACATCGAGACCTATATTGAAGAGGTCAAAGCTCGGTATCATCTCAAGAGCGATTACGCGCTGGCCGCGAAGCTTAAGATCTCGCAGCCGGAAGCCAACCTCATCCGCCGCGGCCTGAAAGTCCCCAAGCCCGAACTCTGCATCAAAATCGCCAAGCTGCTGGACAAGAACCCCGTCGAGCTGCTCCTCATCGCCCAGAAAGACAAGGCGCCGCCGCAGGCCAAGGAATACTGGACCCTGGCCCTGACCGCGGTGGACGTCATGCTGCACGTCCCCAAAAGTCCCCGGTACATTCCCCAAAAGGTGGAGGCCATCGGGCGGGAGCTGCGCCAGCTCGAATCCCAGACCCTGATCTATGAGGGAGTGGCGGCCAACGCCGAGGCCGTGCGGCTGATGGATACTGCGGAGCGGACGGTGGATGCGATCATGGAGCGGTGGAACCTCTGGAAGAAAGGCGAGCCGCTGTATCCCAACTATCTGCTGGCCAACCAGGCGGCCGTTCGGCGCGACGTCACCATCCGGCGCATGCTGATCCTGTCCTCCGCCCAGACCGACGACTCCGACCTCTTGGAGGACGCCATCGAGATCATGGAAGACCAGCAGCGGGCCGGCATCCACATCTACTTCGCCTTTCGGGAAGAATTAGAACGGTCGCCCACGTTCAAGCGGATGGTGCAGGATTTCCGGAAGTACGGCGCCGATGAGGATATCAACGCGGCGATGTTCGACGGGGAGGTGCTGATCTTCGGGCGGTCATACGGGAAGGTCCCGCTGGGCGTGGTTGGCAAGCCCACGCCTATCACGATGATCAACCAACTCCAGATTACCTGGAAGCCCGACCTCATCCGGGATCTCAATCCCGCCCCGCTGTTCGATATGACCCGGTACGTGTTCGAATACAAGGACGCCAAGGCCTTCAAGGCCCAGGTGGCGCGATTCAGGAGATCCCTCCATGCGGTTTCCCTCGGAGCCATTTAAGATCAAGGTCGTCGAGCCCATCCGCCGGACGACCCGCGAGGAGCGGGAGCGGCTGCTGAAGCAGGCGGGCTACAACCTGTTCCAGCTGCCCGCCGAGAGCGTCTATGTGGACCTCCTCACCGACAGCGGGACCGCCGCAATGAGCGACTCCCAGTGGGCCGGCATGATGATGGGCGACGAGTCCTACGCGGGCAGCAAGAACTACTATCATTTCGAGGAGACCGTCCGCTCGATCTTCGGCTACCGGTTCGTGATTCCCACCCACCAGGGCCGGATGGCGGAAAACCTCCTGTTCTCCACGGTGGTGAAGTCCGGCATGGTCGTCCCCAACAACATTCACTTCGATACGACCCGCGCGAACGTGGAGCACCAGGGCGCGGAGGCGCTCGATCTGGTCCGCAAAGAGGCCTACGATCCGCATGCCGATATTCCGTTCAAAGGGAACATGGACCTGGTTCGGCTGGAGCACACGATCAACCGGCTCGGGCGGGAGCGCATTCCGCTGGTCATGCTGACGATCACCAACAACAGCGGCGGGGGCCAGCCGGTGTCCATGGCCAACATCCGCCAGACCCGCGACCTCCTGAACAAGTACGGCATTCCCCTGATCTTCGACGCCTGCCGGTTCGCGGAGAA
The DNA here is from genome assembly GCA_041568895.1 of Nitrospiraceae bacterium. GTDB lineage: Bacteria > Nitrospirota > Nitrospiria > Nitrospirales > Nitrospiraceae > JBFFYZ01. Next base: position 782 of record JBFFYZ010000035.1, on the reverse strand, counting down.
TTGCTTCTTCATTAAGGAAGGCGAGGAGGGGTACGCCGGGACATCCATCCTGGACATCGCCCGGGAGCTGTTCAGCTACGGAGACGGCTGCACCATGTCGGCCAAAAAGGACGGCCTGGTCAACATCGGCGGGTTCCTCGGTCTGAACAGCGAGCAGTGGGCCCAGGACATCACCAACATGCTCATCCTGGTCGAAGGCTTTCCGACTTACGGCGGCCTGGCCGGCCGTGATTTGGAAGCCATGGCCCGCGGCCTCAAGGAAGTGCTGGACGAGGACTATTTACAATTCCGGATCGGCCAGGTCCGCTACCTGGGCGAATTGCTGGACAAGGCCGGGGTACCGATCCTGAAACCGGTCGGCGGGCACGCCGTCTATGTGAACGCCAAAGAGTTCTTGCCTCACCTCGGTCCGGAGCAGTATCCTGCGCAGGCCCTGGCCGTGGCGCTCTATCGGGAACACGGCATCCGCGGGGTGGAGATCGGCACGGTGATGTTCGGCAAAAAGGATCCCGCCACCGGCCGCACGATCCACCCGGAGCTGGAGCTGGTCCGGCTGGCTGTTCCCCGGCGCGTGTACACAAACATGCAGATCACCTACGTGGCCGAGTCCATCATTGACGTGTTCGAGCACCGCGATCGGTTACCGGGCCTTCGGATGACCTACGAGGCGCCGGTCCTCCGCCATTTCACCGCCCGGTTCGAGGAGCTGCCCCCTCGCGCGGCTTGAACCTCCCCCTGTACAGATTGGAGAGCATGCAATGAGCTGGAAAATGATCCTGGGT
>JBFFYZ010000034.1:0-9902 GCA_041568895.1 Nitrospiraceae bacterium | reverse complement strand
GCTCTCCACGTTGGCCAACTTTCCGTCCTTCGGCGAGTAGTAATAGACGGTGTAGCGGGTCGTGAGTGCCTTCCCGTCGGCGGTCGTGGCGCTCTCCTCGACGTTGATGGTGAAGGCCATGTGCGGCATTTTCCGGTTGATTTGGACGATCCGGTCGCCCTTGATCCGGTAGAAGGACTGCATCCCGTCCCCGTTGATCCACACCTTGGGGCCGAACGGATGATCCACGTCCTCACCCAGGGTCAGGGTAAATTTCCCGTCCGACTCATCGAAGGAGCGGGGTCCCCGGTGTACGGCGATCATCCCGATTTGCCCCTCCGCCCACTTCTGGAGGTCCGCATCGGGGAGCGCGGCCTGGACCTCCTTGGGCCCTTTCACGGTCACGGAGCCCTTGGAGACTTTCCCGTTGATATTGATTTCCAGATCAGCCGTGAATCCCTTGAAATCGGGCTGCCACCGTGCGGTCTTCTCAAAGGCTTTCCGCAACAGGGCTCTGGCCTCGGGGTTGTCTTTGGCGTCGGTGGCCGTCTGCTCGCGCTGGTAGGTGTCCATGCTTGGTTTCCTTTATGGAATGGATGGTTGTCGGTATGCCGAAATTTAGTCTTCTTGGCTGCTAGGCGTGAGGTTGAGACCCGGCCCGGAGAGGAAGACAAATTTTGACTTAGAAATTAATTATAAAGCCTGACCCTTTTCGGAGACAACCCCGCACTTGCCCACGCCTGCCCCACCGACCGAAGCCTCCTCAAGAGTCAGACTTGTCAGATTGGACAAAAACACCTTTAGAATCAACGGCTTTATCCGATGATATCAGTGAGGGAAAATCCAGTTGCGGACAGCCGGATCCTGGCGGGAAAAAAATCTTTCTGGTCCGATCAGTGTTTCACTTTTTTTTCAATAGGTTATGCCCTTTGCTCTGCTGGGTATTTGTGCCTCGGAGGAATGAACCTAGGGAAAACCCCTGGTCAAGATTGGGATATCAGTATATAATAGGCCGTATTAGTACAATTAGATACAGGCCCCTATCCTACTAGGGTTAGCCGCCCGACAGGTGGCGGATGAAAAAAGGCTGACAAAAAATGGAGCGCCGGACAGCTTCCCAGACCGAAGAAGAGGAGATGAATCAGCGGCGCCGGCTGTTGAACCAGGCCAGAAGGGGGGATCCCAAGGCCATCAGCCGCCTGTTTGAGCTCTATCAGGTTCGGGTCTATACCGGCGAGGCCTGGAAGAAGGGCGGGGGGTCGTCTGCCTTTTCCCGAGGGGCCTATCCCAAGGCCCATCAAAAAACCAAGAAGCAGGCCGCCAAGAAAAAGCCGTTACGCAAGCGCGCTGTCCGGAAACCCGTGCGTCCTGCGCGCCCGGCTCGTCGGGCCAAAGCGAAAAAATCCTCCCGGAAAGTCTCCCACCACCGATAGGGTCTCTCGGCCCTTGCAGGGCGACCTGCGGCTATTGCACCGTCACGCGCAGCCCGCCTGCTCCCAAGTGCTTGGCAATGCCCTCCGCGGCCTTCCACGTGCCCTCAAATACGGTCGCACAGCCTTCGTGATCGATCTTCCACGCCAGCTCAAAGGCTTTGTGGGGATTCATGCCCGGAATGGCCTCGCAGAATAATTGGATGACCTGCTGGTAGGTGTGGCAGTTGCAGTTGTAGACGATCACCCGGGCTTCCAAACGGTCGCCGGTTCTGGTGATCTCTTCTTCGACCGTTTCCGGAACGATGACCGTTTGAGGCGCCTTGGCCATGGCGGTTATTGTAACAGCCCGGCCGGAAAACTGCCAAGGCGGGCCCCGTTTGCCCAGGAGCCGGAAGAGTGGGCCTCAGTAGCCCTCCCGTGAGACCAGATGGTTGGAAAGCGAGCGCTGCTCCCGTCGGCAGGTCCGCTCGAGCAGCCGGAAATGCGGGGCGGAGTCCGTGACGGCGTCCAGGCTGTGCTGATCGCACAAGCCGATGGTGTACCACAGGGATGCGGCGGTTTTAATCAGCGCCAGCCGATATTCGTCCTCGTAGGCGGCGTCGAGACCGCTCGGCCCTCGGTCCTTGCGGCGGAGATCCCCGAGCGAGAAGGGCAGTTGCCGGAAACGGGCCTCCGTGAGCGTGAGCAGGGCGGCCGGCCCCGGGACCAGTTCGTTCCCCATGCGCATGGCGTGGGAGAGGTCGAACAGCCCACGCTGAAACCGGCGGTCTTTCGTCAAGGCCTCGTGAAAGATAGTCCGCCAGCGGTCGTCGGCCAGGTCCCGATCGATGGCCGCGCTCATTTCAGGGTCCAGCGGTCCACTGACCGGATAGCCCTGGACCACCTGGCCGCTGGCCAGGAGCGCGGGAAAATAATCCCCCATCCGGTCTGAAAACGCCGTGGTGCCGCTGAATGGCGTGAGCTGGAGCGCCATGTACTCCCGGAAGTGGACCGCGGGATAGTCGGCGAGCAACCGCTGGAGGGTCCGCTCGTGACAGAGGTGAAAGGGATAAAACAGCGCTGGGTGATCTCGAAGGCTCTTCATCGACAAGCCCTAAGCCCTATGCTACCGTGGCCCGATGCGGAAACTCCTCCGTGACGGTCTCTGGCTCAATCTGCTGCTGATCTTCGTTCCGCTCTCCCTCGGCCTGGCCTTCACGCACGCGGACCCCCGGCTCATCTTCATCGCCTCGGCGCTGGCCATCGTGCCGCTGGCCGGCCTGATGGGCAAGGCGACGGAACACCTGGCCAGTCATTTCGGGGCCGGCATCGGCGGGCTGTTGAACGCCTCGCTGGGCAACGCCGCCGAGCTGGTGATCGCCTTGATCGCCCTTCGGAAGGGCCTCCACGACGTCGTGAAGGCGTCGATCACCGGCTCCATCATCGGGAACATTCTCCTGGTGCTCGGCCTGTCCATGCTCGTGGGCGGAATGCGGTACAAGCGCCAACGATTCAACGCAACGGCCGCGGGGTTGGGCGCGAGCCTGCTCCTATTGGCCGCGATCGGGCTGGTCGTTCCGGCCCTGTTCCACTTCATGGCCTCGGAGCAGGGGCGAGTGGTCGAACGGGAACTCAGCCTCGACATCGCGGTCGTGCTCTTCGGCATTTACCTGCTCAGCCTGGTGTTTTCCCTCAAGACCCACCAACACCTCTTCGCCGGGGAGGAGGCCTCCTCACGGGAACCCCATGCCGGGCAGTGGAGCGTGGGCAGGGCCCTGGGCCTGCTGGCGGTCGTAACCGTGGGCGTGGCCGGCATGAGCGACCTGCTGGTGGAGACGCTGGAAGAGGCCGCGGCGGGCCTGGGATTGACCCAGCTGTTCGTCGGGGTGGTGTTGGTCGCCTTGGTGGGCAATGCGGCAGAGCATTCGACGGCGGTGCTCGTGGCCGGAAAAAACAAGATGGATCTGGCCCTGGGAATCGCCGTGGGGTCCAGCCTGCAGATCGCCCTCTTCGTGGCCCCCGTGCTGGTGTTCTCCAGCTATTTCTGGGGCCCCCCGCTGGATCTTATTTTCACGCCGTTTGAAGTGGCGGCGGTGGGGCTCTCGGTCCTGGTGGTGGGATTCATCGCGATGGACGGTGAATCTCACTGGATGGAAGGGATCATGCTGGTGGGGGTCTATCTGATCTTGGCGATCGCGTTCTTTTTCCTGCCGGCCTGAGCAGCGGACCGCGTTCCGGCGGCACCGCCCCGCATGACCAGATCTCCGTTACCACTTGTCCATATCGATCACCTCGGTGGCGTCCCAGAGGTGCGTCCACTCCTTTTCGGCCAGGTCGGCCTCGGTCGGCTCGTCCAAATTTTTCTTGGCCTCGGGGGCACCCTGAGCCGCGGCCTCCGTCTCCTCGGCCTTGGCTCCCTCCGCGGTCTCTTGGGCGGCCTCTTGTGGTTCCGGCTCCTGGCCCTTTTTCCGATGACGTTTGTTTGGGTTCATGTTAACCGGCATGGTGACTCCTTTTGTCTCCGTCCCGGTTCCCGAAGGGGGAAGACCGAACCCTTTGTACCTACCGCCAGGGAGGGAGTTTGTCAAGGGCTGAGGGGGAATACCTAGACAGAAGATGCCTTCCGGCGGTCGGGCCGAGAGCGGAAGACGCGCCCGTTGACTGCCGGGGACCCCGCTGCTACAGTGCCCCGATTGCGACGGGCCCGGCCGATCCGGTTCCCGAGGCGGGGAGGGGAGTGAGTGGTGGTGGAGAACCCAGGAGCTGAAGGGCCGGCCCCATGTTGAGTGCGAAAGTGCTCTGGCCGCTTTTTCCGCTCCTTCTGTTGGTGGTCGTCGTGTGCTTGACCTGGGCCCTGGTCTATGTGGTGCGGCATCCTCGCGGCCCAAGGGCGATTTGGCTTCAAAGCGGTGCCCTCGTCTGTTACCTGGTGGCTGCGACGACCGCGGTCGCGAGCGAGCGGGGCGCCGTCTCGGCCAACCTGCACCGGCCATTTTCCCTCCTCACCCAGGTGCTCCTGCTGGTGGCCCTCCTGCATTTTTGGAGACAGAAAGACCGACAGGCGCTGCTCCTCAATATCGGCGCCTGGGGAGCCATCCTGGCCGACACGGCCCTGCACTACCTCCTGGCCCGCTGAGCCGCTCTCGACCGGACCGCGCCCGTCAGAGCGGGGAGCCTTTTCTTCCCGGCCACCTTTTTTAAACAGTCGGAGAGGGTGTTTACAGGAGGGCCACGGCGACGGAGTCGGCGAAGCGTCGTCCCAGCGGGGTGAGACGCAGAGTTCCGGCGGTCTCTTCCAACAACCCCTGTTGAGTCAGCTGCAGGAGGCTGTCGGACCATTGGGTATCCGGGGGGCCGGCATCCTGATTGGCCAAATTGGATTGAACGGTCTCCACGGCGATCCCCCGGGTGAGACGCAAGCCGAACACGACCCGCTCCCGCCGGCGTTGCCCGGCGTTGAGCTGTTCGCGGTCCACCAGGGGCAGCCGGTCGCCCTCCAGGACCTGGTGGTAGGACTCAAGATCGGCTACGTTCCCGAACCGGCAGCCATTTAGATAGGACTGGGCGCTCGGGCCCAGGCCGAGGTAGTCGGCCCCTTCCCAATAGCCCAGGTTGTGCCGGCTGGCGAAGCCAGGCCGGCTGTAGTTGGAGATTTCGTACCGTTCGAATCCCGCCAGCGCCAGCCGATCCGCCGCCACCTCTTCCATGGCAATTTGCAGCGAGGGGTCCGGTTCGACCTCGGCGCCCCGATGGAGGTCCACCTGGAATCGAGTGCCCTCCTCGACGGTGAGGGCATAGCAGGACAGGTGCGTGGGCTCCAGCCCCAGGGCCTCGTCCAGGGTCGCCAGCCACGTCTCCAGCGACTGGCCGGGAAGCCCATGCATCAAATCCAGGTTGATGTTCCGGATTCCGGCTCGTCTCGCCATGGCCAGAGTGCGGGGCAAACTCCTGTTCCCCTGGTCTCCATGGTGCCGTCCCAGCCGAACCAACTCGCCCTCGTCCAAGGATTGCACGCCGAAGCTGAGTCGATTGACCCCGGACCGGGCCAACTGTTCGAGCCCTGATTCCGTGACCGAATCCGGGTGCGCCTCGACCGTCATCTCCGCGTCGCGGGCAATCCCAAACGCCTCTTGGAGACTATCAATGATGCGGCAGAGCTGGTCCGCCTGGAGGGTGGTCGGCGTGCCGCCGCCGACATACACCGTGTCCAGCGTCCGCCCCTCCAACGTGCTTGATTCGCGGTGCAGCCGGATCTCCCGCTCGAGCGAGGTGAGGTAGCGGTGCGCCCGGTCGTCGCGGTGGATGTGCAGGTAGAAGGCGCAAAAGTGGCACCGCGTCCGGCAGAACGGGACATGAAGGTAGAGACCGAGCGCCATCGCAGGACCCTTCGTAACCGTCACCTCGTGACCATCGCAGAAACCCGCGCAGTTACAACCGCAAGGGTTGAACGGGGCTCACAACCGCCTGGGGATCGTCTTTCCAGATCGCAGGATCGGCGTCCACATATAACTCGACCTCGTTCCCGTCCGGATCGGCGAGGTACAGGCTTTGGCTCACCTTGTGGTCGCTCATGCCCTGGATGGCGACCCCGGCCCGTTCCAGGTCCGCCTTGGCCGCACGCAACGCGTCCAGTGAATCCCCGATTTTGATGCCGATGTGGTACAACCCGAGCCGCCGGCCGGAGAGGGGGCCCGGCGCCTGGCCGACCTCGATCAGCAGGAGCTCGTGGTGGGTGCGGCCGGACGTCAACGCGGCCGCCGCGCCGCCGAAGGTCCGCCCGACTTCCCGGAAACCCAGGAGGTCCCGATAGAAAGCCAAGGACCGGTCGAGATCCCGGACATAGAAGACCACGTGCCCCAGGTACTGTGCGTTCATGCCGGTATTTTCCTCCGCAACAGACTCCCGCCTCGTCAATTGTTCGGCGGCGTCGAGTAGTCTTTGGCCACCGAGATTTCGATTTCGTTTTCCGGGGAAATGCCGCGGTTACGGACGTGAACGGTCCAGGAGGGATACCGCCGCAACACCTCGAAGATCGTCTTCAGCAGTTGGGGCTTCACCAGCCGTTCCCACTCCTGGACCCACCCATACTGGTCCTCTTCCCCCTCGTAATTTTCAGGAAATTTCGCTTCCAGGCTGAATCGAAAGGTAAAATTCTTTTCCTCAAGGAACATCAAGGCCTCCTGGCTGCCATTGCGATGTGGGGGCGTCACCCATATAATACCTTTCTCACGGACTCAAAGCGAGAAGCGGAGGAGCCTATGCCGATTTTCGAATATCTCTGTCAGGAGTGCGGCCATCGATTTGAAAAGATCGTGCAGGGGATGATGCAGCCGGAATGTCCCTCCTGCAAGGCCACCAGGCTGGAAAAACAGATTTCAGGCTTTGCGGTGGGCAGCACGGGGGTGCCCGGTACGAGCGCGTCAGGCGCGTGCGGGTCTTGTGGGGATCCCCGCGGCCCGGGGGCCTGTTCCATCTAGGAGCCTGTTGCTAGCAGGATGGTGCAACAGGCTTCCAACAGGAGACCATGAGCGAATCCAACGACCAACAGCTTCAGCAGGCCATTGAGACCTTGTCCCAGACGGACCCCATCGTGAAGTTGCTCCAGCAGGTCAAGCTTGGGCGGATGAAGCCCACGGATGCGGGGTTGCAGGTGGTGACGGAGTCCTGGCTCGGGACCTATCGCCAGGTCATCCTGGGGTTTCCCCCGGCGGGAAAACACACTCTCAAGCGGCTGGACCCGGATCCCCGGTTGGAGGTGCTGATTCAGGCCGGCGTGGTGGCGAACGATCATCCTGCGGTCGTCTCGCTGCGACAGGCGTTCCAACAGGCTCAGGGCGGTGCCGGACCCCAGGCTGGTTCCTCGGCCTAGGATGGTGCCCCGGTTTCCTCTTTCCAACCCACCATGGCAGAGACTGGCACCGAGGCTGGCAAGAGGCCGGAGCATTCCGGCTCTCCAGGAGGGTGGGCGAGCCCAATGACACGGCGGATGTTCACAGGCGTGACCGTCGTCGTGCTCCTCTGGCCGATGATCTTTCCGCTTCCCGGCTTCGCGGACCAAGACCTGACCGGGGTGCGTCCCCTCCAGCAACTCCCCCGTTCCCAGATCCAGTCGGTGGTGCCCTCGGGCGTGATGTTGCTGCATGACCCGAGCGACATCGAGGCCTTTCTGGCCTCGCTGGACGGCCAGCCTCCGGCCTGGAACGTCATCTACGGACCCGACGGGGCCGGCCATGGTGATCTGCTGTTCGCTCTTAATCGGGAGCGGGACCGGGCTCGGGAAGGGCGAGCGGCGCTCCAGCAACCCGTGGCCTTCCTCTGGACGGGGGAGCTCTCCACCTACGATCCGCGACCCGCGGGGTTCCGTGTGGCCATGGGGCCGGAGGTGATTCAGACCCGCTGGGGATTGGTCCGATTCAAACCGGCGGGACTGCCGGGAGAGCTGATCGCGGTTCCTCCACCTTCCTCCAGGCAAGCCTTGAGGGATCAAGTCGAGCGCGGGGAGCGAATCGAGGTCCACATCGTCATGACCGGCCGCCTGCTTTCTGATGAATCGATCATTTACGATTTTGCCCATGAGGAGCCGGGGCGCGGCATGGTGATGCCGGTCGTTCGTATCGAACGTCTCGATTACGTGCTCGTCGACTAGGGGGACTGGGGAATTGTAGGGCTGTGGATCGTTACCGCGCATCCTTGGCGCAACGGAACCCCGTCCCGCTGGGTCGGCTTTGGGGGAAGCCGAAGTCGCGATAGGAGGTGCGAAGGCTGGTCTCGGGCTTGAGCCAGGAGCCGCCCCGCATCGCCCGTTCAAATCCCCGGTCGGGTCCTGGCGGATTGGTCAGCGGGCTGTTCTCGTAGTAATGGGGGGCGTACCAGTCGGCCACCCATTCGGCCGCGTTCCCAGCCATGTCGTACAGGCCATGGGGGCTGAGGTCCTTGGGAAAACTTCCGACCGGGCGGGTGAGGATTTCTCCCTTGATCCCCTTTTCCCGCACGATCTTGGCGCCGTCCCCTTCCATCCAGAACGCCCGCCATTCCTCCCCGCTCTTGAACTCCACGGTTCCGCCGGCCCAGAAACTCGCACTGTTGGCCGCCATGGGGTCCCAGGTGTTTCCCCAGGGATAGAGCCGTGCATCCGTGCCCCGGGCGGCTTTTTCCCATTCCGCTTCGGTCGGCAGACGCTTTCCGGCCCAGCGACAAAAGTCCATTGCGTCCTCCCAGCCGACGTTGACCACCGGATGGTCGCCGATGCCGGGAAGGGGAACACCGTTCTCCCACACGGTAATGGCCGGGTTCGGATTGGCCGGGGCGGGGTGGTCGGTCTCCCTGACGAATTGAGCGTAGGCCTCGTTGGTCACCTCGTAGCGGTCCATCCAAAAGGCCCCGAGAAAGACCAGCCGTTGGGGCTGCTCGTCGGAGAAGCCCTCCGTGCCGGCGGGACTGCCCATGAGGAACTCGCCGGCCGGGACCTGCACCATGTCGGTTGCGGGGCCGACCGCCTTGGCCTGAAGAGACACCGTCAACAGGGACATCAGCAGCAGGCCGGCTCCTAAGGAGAGAACCCTTATCGGGGAATGGGCTTGCTGCAGGGGAAATACAATGGGCATCCGGACCCGTACCAGGGATCAGGTGAAAGGAAGGACTGTCGGGGACTTCGGGGTTGCGGGGTCAGCCTTCCCGGAGGCCGCAGGATCGGGCGATGCCGTCCCGGAAATACAGCCACTGCTTCAACGTCTCATTCAGGACGTCGATCACGGCCTGCTGTTGTTCCGGCTCCTGGGCATGGGCGACCACCATCTCGTAGGCTACGTGCCGATGCCCCGGTTCCACGATGTGGTGGGCGCGGACCAGGTCCATGTGTTTCGGGGAAAGGGCGTGGTACATCACCAGGGGATGCTTATTGACCAGGTCTTCGATTTCGGCGGGAGTTTTGGGCTGGGAGGGATGGAGAATTTCCTGGCGGTCGTTGATGCTGCCCTCCACGAAGATGGTGAGGGCAGCAACGCCTTGAATCCAGTCTCGCTCCTGGGAGACCGTGTCGAGCCATTCCCGGTAGACCCGGCTGGCGGACAGCAGCTCAACATCCCGGAACTCGGTCCGGTCGTAGCCCAGCCCGATCATCATGGTGAGGAACAGTTCGGGATGCGACTGGCCCAACGAGAGCCCGCCGGTATCCTCTTCATAAATGTTTTTGGCCAGGATGCCCCGCACCTCCCGGGGAGGATTTTTCCCGTGGACCCTGGCCAGCAGCACGGGGAAGTCCCGTACGTACACGGCGTATTCCTGGCGGAAGTGGATCTTGAGGTGGTCCCTGGAGATCTTGTTCCCGCTGAAGTACTGCCAGGCCCAGTGATTCTTCCGGTCCATGATGCTGAGCAACTTTTCGCGAAACTGTTCAGGGGAGAGCTTTTTCACCAAAATACCTCGTGGGATGCATCGTGAGGATCGGGCTGCGTGGAGGACCGGCGAGGATCGACGACCGCCTTGCTTTCCCCCGCTCCAGCTTCTACAATC
>JBFFYZ010000033.1:0-9958 GCA_041568895.1 Nitrospiraceae bacterium | reverse complement strand
TCCGGTGTCTCGTTATGCTCGTGGCCCTCTTGTTTTGTCGCCTCTCTTAATTTCACCATGCCCTGAGGGGTGATAGAAACCTTCCCTGGGGTGAACCCCCCCCGTGAAAACCTGGCCGTTTCTCCAGCAAACAAGGTGACCTTTGGGGGAAGCGGAAACTGAATGGGTGTTGCGGTTTTTTTTGTTTCCGGCTGCACCACGCCCGTGACGTCCACCGGCCCCCCCTCCAACACGGAGAAGGTCGCCGTAGTGGTCGCTTGGGCTAAGGTGAGCGACGCGGTGGGGGCGGGGGCGACTTCCACCACCATCACGGTCCCGCGCACGGCCGCAATCGCGTTGGGCGTGCGGACTTCAATAACCTCGCCCTCGCGCATCCGCTGGCGGGAGACGACCAAGGCGAGAGTGCCCTTGTCCAGGTTGACGATGGAGCGGCCGACTTCTTCGGTAATGGTGAAGGCCGAGAGCTCGCGGACGGTGATGAGAGCTTTCCCCCCGAGCAGAGCCCGAACGACGGAATTTTCCGCGGTATTGATGGTGTCTTTGACGAAGAGCGGATCTTTGAATTTGAGGGCAACCGGCTCGGGTTGGGCGGGTCTAGCGACGTTAGCGCGGCCGGCCAGCGCGGTCACGACGCCGGCTTGAGGAGCAACTTGGGCGGGAACGGAAGCAGGCACACACAGGGTGGACAGTAGCAGACCGGTCACTATTACTCGGGCACCCCGGTGGCCCCTCATGAACCCCCTTTTTTTGCCAATTTCGTTGGCTTATGTACTCTTCTCCTTTTACGCTGGGAGAATACCCACCTCCCGCCTCATGCGTCAACCCCTCCTTAGTAGGGGGTCCATCCGTTTTTTCCCTTACAATGCAGGTATTTTTACAGGCATTTTTGGTGGCCCTTTCTTTATCCAGGTCGCATTTTCTCCCACCGCACAGCTACTTAGAGGGTGGGGCCTGGGGTCCCGGCGTCAGGACTACATTGGACAGCCCACAGGCGGTCTTTTGCAGGGTTTCTTTGAGGGTGCGTTTTTGCTCGTCCGGAAGCTCTGACGATTCGACCCGGCTGGCCAGAATTTGCTGGGCTCCGCTTCCCCAGCTCCAATGCAGATTCTCGACATCCACCTCGACAAAGGTGGACCGCTTGGTCTCCTGGTTTTGGACCTGGTGCCAGAGACAGCCGGTGGTGGAATCGAGCAGGAAAGGGCTGCCCGAGTGGCCGGGGACGACCACCAGCTGGTACCGTCCGGTGGGGGGAGCTGTGGGGGAGTTCGCTCCGGTGGATTGGGCATAGGCCACGCCGGCTTGAGGGGCTGACCCTTCAGGGGCCGGCGCTACCGCTTGGGCACAGGCTTCGATCGAAACTGCGAGCAGGAAGAACAAGAGTACACGTCGCATCAGATCCCTCCTCGGTCGGTTAACCTTTACGGTTGAGCATGCGCCTGTTGGGTCATAAAAGATTCGAGGATTGCCCGATCTTCGGGCGAGATATCGGTGAAGGCGAATCCGCTTCGGTGCTGCGCGGTCCAGACGACTTTTCCCGCCATCTTGAGCGGGCCGGGAACCCCTGGGAGTTCAAATTGGATCGGAAGGATGGTTCCGACCCCCAATTCTTTGGGCAGGTCGTGAACGGACAACCCGCCGGTACTCATGTCGGTCAGCGCTGCGGCCGTGGTGCCTTGGCCCTCCCAAATCATCACCGTGCCGGCCACCGGCACGCGTCTGGCTTTTCGCACAATAACGCCTTCCTTCGCAACCTTTTTGTCTTCCGCCGGTCCCAGGATCCGATGCACTGCGACCACGTGCTCCTTTCCTTTCAGGCTGAGATCGCCAAACTTTTCGGTATTGAAGTGGCCCTGTACGTAATGGAGCGTCGGCTCGCCGATAAGAATGCGGCAGGGACTGCCTCCGATAAAGGAATCCGGGCGATCTTTTTCATAGCTTTCCAACCGGGCCGCGGTATTGGTCGTATCCCCGATGGTCGTGAACTTCATCCGCTTGGCGCTTCCCAAGCACCCGGCCACCACCTCTCCGGTGTAAATCCCCACCCGCATGCCCACGGTGGGGAGACCTTGTTTCTGCCAGGCCGCGTTCATTTGTTTCAACTCGCGTTCCATGGCCAAGGCGCAGGAGACGGCGTTCACCGCGTCCTGGCTGATTTCAGCTTCCGTGGTCCGTGGGAACGGGGTCCCGAAGTCTCCCTTGATGGCGTCGCCGTAGTAGTCGTCCACGATGCCGCCATGGGTCATCACCAGTTTGGCCATGACTTCCATGTAATCGTTGAGCCAGTCCATGAGCGCCTGCGTTTCGAGCTTTTCCGAAATCGAGGTGAATCCGCGCAAATCGGTGAATAATATCGTCGCGGTCAATTTTTGAGATCGGAGGCGGCCGCCGGACATGAACTCGTCCCGATGTTCCCAAATTGCGGTCGCGATCTCCGGGGAGACCTGCTGCGAAAACAGTTGCATCAAGGCCGCACGCTTCCGCTGTTCCAAAATGAAGTTTTCGACGACCGTCGCCACATACCCGAGTCCCAGGGCGATGGGAACCGGCGCCATGACCAGAACCAGGCGGGCCCATGTGAATGCCGAATACGCCAGCGCCACGAATCCCACGGCGGCCAGGAGCACCACGCCGAAGGCAAAAATGGGTCGAAACCGGTTGGTGAGCCACACGGCCAGAATACCGGCCCCCATCGCGAAGGCCCAGCCAAGCCCTCGTGGGACGCGCTGAAGCGGAATGCCCTGAAACATGGTCTCTAAGGCATTGGCGTGGATTTCGACCCCCGGCATACCGCCTTGTGTCGCAAAGGGGGTCGGGTAGGAGTCATGGAGGACCGGCGTCGTGGCGCCAACGAGCACGATCTTGCCCGTAAATTCATCGGGGTCGATTTCCCGGTTCAGGACTCGATAATAGGGTACTGTGGTAAAGGTTTTCGGCCCACCACGGAAGTTAATCAGAAAGGCGGACTTTTCGATTGGGTGTGCCGGCAAGCCGGCCTTTGTCCCGAGGTTGTAAATCTGGAGGTCGAAGCTGGGCGCCGCTTGGCCTTGGAAGATTCGTTGAACCTCGGCGCGTCGCGCAAAGGCATCATCATCCAGGTCAAAGTTCACATACCCATACCCGGCGGCTCCCTCCCGAATCGATGAAATCGGCGGATTCGTGTCCACTTTCTGGTAAAAAGCCTCCTGGACCACCGTGGTCGCCGAAGCCAGAATCACGTTGCCGGCACGCTTGACCGCATCGCCCAAGGCCTGGTCATCTTCCGGTCCGTAAAGCGAGGGTTCGGAAAAGAGGATATCGAAGCCCACCACCGCCGGCTTTCCCTCACCGATACGATCCAAAAATTCTCCATGCAGGGAACGCGGCCAAGGCCAGGCGAGGTTCAATTCGTCAAAGGAATCTTCGTTGATGGAGACGATCACGATGGGGGTTTTCGGAGAAATGGACCCTCGAAGGTCGAACAGGGCGTTGAGCCCCCACCGCTCGAGGCCGTCCAAATACCCCAAAAAGGAGGTCAGCGTGACGATCAAGCCAATCCCGATCCCGCGAACGAAAAACGGCAGAGATCGGCTCATCTTCTCTGCAAACGGCTCCATAGGATGATTTCGTCAAACGTGTGAGGACAAAACTAGCTTTGCAGCCGGATTGTACGACGGACCATTGTCATCCATCGGAAAAATTTCTTTCACAATCCCTCCCAAAACAAGAAACCAGTCGAGTTGCTGGCGAAGAATTTGCCTAGCCTCAATTTGGTGGCCCATTTTACCCCTACGCCCATCCGGAACCACCCTTTTTCTCAAGAAATTTTAATTCCGATGGGCGCTTCTTTTTTACAAATAGGGGAGGTTTTTCCATAGCTGATAGTCTCAGGATTTTGTTGATAAAGAAGGCGTAAGTGTTTGTAACTTCATGGCTTTTCAGAGGAAAGCAAATTTTGGCAGGAATGGTATAGTTTTTGTACCTTCAACAGCTCCAACAATGACACCAAGAGGTTCCACAACGATGCCGAGTCTTCACAACACACAACCGGGGGGTGTCTCGGGTAAGCAGACCATTTTGTTGGTGGAGGATGATTCTTCCATCCTGTCCCTGTTCAGTGTCGATCTTGAGGAGCAGGGGTACCACGTGCTACGGGCGACGACCAGCCAGGAGGCCATCCAGATCTGTAAACGGCACGCCGGTCCGATTCACCTGTTGTTGACCGACATTCTTCTACCGACCAACGGCGCCCTACAATTCTCGACGGACAAGATTCAAAAAAAGCCGATGCACGGCATGGAGTTGATGCGCCATATCGTCGGGCTCCGCCCCCAGATCCGGGTGATCCTCATGTCCGGACAGTCGGTCGAGGGGCTGAAAGCCTTTAACGTAGTGAATGAGGGAAAGAAACCGTTTTTGTGGAAACCGATCAGCACCGAAACCCTGGTTCGGACCGTCCGAGAAGTTTTGGGCAGCCCCTCAAACGCCTGAAAGGTGTACGACATGACGGACAGGCCATTACACACTGCCTCCTTCAACCAAAAGCCGGCCGGGGCCAAACCACACCAGGCACTCCATCCGCCGACCATTCTCCTGGTGGAGGACCAGAAGGGACCTCGGGAGTTGACCCGGCAGACCCTTATAGAGAAGGGGTACACCGTGCTCTTCGCAGCGGATGGAGACGCGGCCCTTCGGGTCTGCCAACAGCATTTGGGGCAGATTCATGTACTGGTCGCCGATGTAGTCATGCCGGGAATGAGCGGGACCCAATTAGCCAGCCGAATCCGGGCCCTTCGTCCCAAAGTTCAGGTGTTGCTCATTTCCGGGCTGATCCCGGAAACCATGGTGCGAAGCGAAATTTCCGCCGGTGCCGCCTTTCTTCCGAAACCCTTTTCCTCAACCCAATTGCTCGCCAAAGTACAGGAGCTCTTGGGGGCGACCTCCTAAGCCTAGGACACCCAGAGTGAAGATGAGGAATGCCTGCGTGGCAAATTATTGTGACAGCCCCAGGCCTACGTTGGCGCTGGAATATCGGTAAACTATGGCGCTGACTACGCCCCAGGATCCCGCCCCTCAAGTCCCAAGCCATCGCCGCCAACTGACGCTGCTGCACACGCTCGTCACGATTGCGCTGGGGTACCAGCTCCTCTTCAGTCCGGACGGACTCCTGTCCCTGGAAATCCAGGCAGTCGTGGTGCTGGGATTGATCGGGACCGTTTTGGGGTTGGGCCTGCTCCCAGCCCGTATGTGGGAAAGCGGGTGGATCGCTGGAATTCTGGCCGTCGGTGATACGGCCGCCACGACCGCGATCATCTATCTGTCCGGGAATGCCAGTTCGGACCTCTATCTGACGTTTTTTCTGATCCTGCTCATTGCGGCCTTCGCCCCCACGCTGCAGCAAATGATCGCCTTCACGCTTCTCCTCTGTATCGCGTACGGCCTGGTCCTGTCCCTGGAGGTCCAACAGGCGGATTTCCTGACCGCCAGCCATCTGTTAGGCATTCCGGTCCTGTTGGTGCTCGCGATCTTCTACGGAGTCCTGGCCGAAACCGTTCGCCAATTGCGTCGGGAGAAAACCGTGTTGCTCGATCATCTCCAGGAACGGAAAAAACTCGAAGAGCAGCTCCGGATGGCCCAGAAGATGGAGGCTGTCGGCCGATTGGCCGGTGGGATCGCCCATGATTTTAACAACGTGCTCACGGTCGTCATGGGCTACAGTGAGCGCCTGCTGCGGCGCCTTGACCCCGATGATCCCTCCCGCTCGGACATCCAAGAGATCCAAATGGCCGGCCAACGGGCGACCTCACTGACTCAGCAACTCCTGGCGTTTAGCCGCCGGCAGGTGCTGGCTCCCGAAGTCGTGAACCTCAACGACCTGGTCGCCAACATGAGCGAGATGCTTCGTCCCATGATCGGGGAAGACATCCAAATGGCCACGGTGCTGCGCCAGGATCTCGGATACGTGGAAGTGGACCCGGGCAAGATCGAGCAGGTCATCATGAACCTGGTGATCAACTCGCGAGATGCGATGCCCCATGGTGGGAAGCTCATCATCGAAACCGCCAACATGGACTTGGATGAAGCCTACCCCAAGGGCCGTGTCACGATTCAACCCGGACCCTATGTGATGTTCGCGGTCAGTGACACCGGCCACGGAATGGACCCAGAGGTCCAGGAGCACATTTTTGAGCCGTTCTATACAACCAAAGAAGCCGGAAAAGGCACCGGGTTGGGGCTTTCGACGGTGTACGGTATCGTCAAGCAAAGTAACGGCTTTGTCTTTGCCTACAGTGAGCCGGGGCAGGGGGCGACCTTTAAAATTTACCTGCCTCGGGTGGCGAAGTCGCTCAAACGGCTGGACGAGGAGGTGTTGGAGGCAGTTCAAGATCTGCCTTTTGGGTATGAAACCGTCCTGCTGGTGGAGGATGAAACGAAGGTTCGCGACCTGGTGGGCGACACGTTACGCCAGCACGGCTATACCGTGATCGAGGCCTCTCAGGGACTGGAAGCCGTGGCCATTGGAAACAACTTCGAAGGGCCGATCCATCTTTTGGTGACGGATGTGGTCATGCCCAAGATGAGTGGGCGGGACGTGGCGGACCGGCTTGCCGACAAGCGCCCGGACCTGAAAGTTCTCTATATGTCCGGCTATACGGAGGACGCCATTGTGCACCACGGTGTTTTGGATCCGGGCATCCACCTCATTCAAAAGCCCTTTACCTCCGATGCCTTGATGCGAAAAGTCCGCGAGGTCCTCGATGCCTCCCGTCCTCAGCCCGGCCCCGCGACGGTGGCCTCTCCTCAGTAATCCGCTTCCTTTTCGTTTCCGCCTCTCCAGACAGGTTGCAGAAACCGATCAAGATTCTGAAGGATCCCGCTCCACGTCTTTATAGTACTCCGGGTATAGTTTCCTCGCGCACTCTCGACAAAGCCCGTGGGAGACCTCGGCCTCTGAGTGGCTCTCAATGTACTTTTCAATGCGATGCCAATAGCCTTTATCGTCCCGGACCTTTTTGCAACTGGCACAGATGGGAAGCAGCCCGCTCAGGGTCTTGACCTTGGTCAACGCGGCTTGCAATTGGACGATCAGGGCATTTTGTTCCGCCTCGACCCGCATCCGTTCGGTGAATTGGCCGATCTGGCTGCCGATGGCCGTGAACATTTGCAGCAGATCAGGGTCAGGCGGTCGGATTTCCGGACTAAAAAATTCCAACACGCCCAGCACCTTCTTTTGCCACTGTACGGGAAACCCGAAGGCGCCGTGGAGGCCCTCCTCGGCGGCGACTTTCAGTCTGGGAAAGTTCGCATCTTTCAGGACATCGGGAATCCAGGCGGCATCGCGGCTCAGCCACACGCGTCCCGGTAGCCCGATCCCCGGAGCGAAGGTAATGTCTCGGCTGATCTTTTCGAAGGCGGGAAAATGGCCTTCCGTGGTGTGCCAGAGCTCCACGCACCGCAGAACCTTGGCCTCGTCGTCCACTTTCCAGAGGGCTCCGACCTGCCAGTCCAGGGAGGAACAGATGGCCTGTAGCAGGCGGGGGGTCGCATCGGCCAATGAAGACGAGTCCGCCAGGATGCGGGCGATCGAATATTGAGCATTCTGACGCCGTTGGACGATCGAGTGTTGCGTGAGGGTTTTAGTGAGGTCACCCATCGTTTTTCGGAGATCGAGCTGGGTGACCACCTGGCGCGCTAACGTGGCCAGGGCCTCCCGTTGTTCCTGGGAGACGTTTTTAACCGCCTGGTCGAGGAGGCACAGTCGTCCGATAGACAGACCGGTCGAATTGATCAGGGGAATCCCGGCGAAAAATTTGAGGGGGGGATCGCAGCGGGCGATCGCATTGTGGGAAAAATGTGGATCGTCGAGCAAGTTGGGGACTAGAATCAATCCCGGCTCCGAATTGGTGTGCGCGCAAAACGACAGGGCGCGAGCAATATCGGCTTCGGACACGGCGGTTCTGGCGGTGAACCATTGGCGCTCTTCCTGCGCCAGGCTGATCACGCCGATCGAGGCCTCGCAGATCAAGGCCGCCAAATTGGCGAGGTCCTCCAGCACATCATTCAGATTGGGCTGATTGAGGCCTTCTTGGTGAGAAGAGCGGTCGGCTTCAGCCTGATCCGAAAGGGAAGGGGGGATAGAGGCCGGCTTAGGGGAAGCCTGAGGTTGAAACCAGGCTACCACCCGGCTGATCCAGGAAGTTGCCGAAGTGGGGAATTCCGACCGCATGGCGACCTCGTGGAATGCTTGACGTCAAAACCTAACGCAATGCCGGCTCTTGCTTACTCGGGTCCAATGGGAGACGAAGGGTGAACGTGGTTCCTCGGCCTTCTTGGCTATCCACGGTAATGTGGCCCCGGTGCGCATCCACCACGTCCTTTACGATTTTTGTCCCCAGCCCAGTTCCTCCTGGCTTTCGGCTAATGGCACGAGCGCTAAAAAGGCTTTCCCGGATCTCTGGAGGCATTCCTCGCCCCGAATCTGATACCGACACCTCCACAAACCGCGTTTGAGGATCATGGTGCCCTTGAATGGTAATAAACCCGCCACGAGCGACCTCAGGGATCGCATTATTGACCAAATTATAAAATGCATTAAACAGGCGCTGCTCGTCAGCCATTATTTCTGGCAAAGCATCCAATCCGACCGTCCGCAGAGAGATGCCTTTTCCTTCCGCTAGTACCCGCAGGGTGTTGAGAACCCCTTCCACCACATTGGACAGATGGCAGACTTTAAAATGAGGAGGGGTGCTTAACCCCTTGACGCAGTCGGCTATCTGTTTGACGCGGTCCTGAATTCTTCGAGAAGTGCTTTGGACCATCCTGATGACCTCGTTGCAGAGATGCTGGCTCCCGGGTGATGAATCTTGTTCCTGGGGAGAAAGACGACCCAAAACTTCTTCTACTTCGCCTTTTAAGATTTCGGTACCAGCCACTAGAGGCTGGAGAAGGTTTTTAAGGTCGTGACCAATATCCCCTATCAGGGTGACGACCTCAGCCTTTTTCGCTTCTTCAAAAAGACGGGCCTGCTGAATGGCCACGGCGGCAAAGGTAGCCACAATGGTCAAGAGGGCGAGGTCGTCTTCATTAAGTTGCCCCTCTCGTTTATTCAGGACGTTCATGACCCCGATGGGATCCCCCTCCCATTTTTTTAAGGGGAGGGTAATCATGTCATGAGTTCGGTATTTCACAACCCGATCGACCTCCGGAAAATGCCGTGGGTCTTGTTTGACATCAGAAATAACCTCGGCCTTTCCTGATTTAAATACCACACCGGCAATTCCCTCATCCCAGGGGAAGGCCTTGCCCTCTAACAGGCCGGCCCCGTCGCCAATCACGTACCGAAAAACCAGCAGGCGGCTTTCTGGATCGGCTAAAAGAACAGATCCGGCTTTCGCTCCCACGACCTCCAGAGCTGTGGAGAGGACTTTTTTAATTAAATCCTCCACCTTGTGGTGTTCAAAAAATTCCTGGCAAAGCTGTTGTGCCGCCTCTAGTTGGCGGTCTCGCTGAAGGAGTTTGATGTCCTCGAACCTTCGATAGGTATGGCGGCGGTTCTGTTCCATCGCCTCCCCTTGCTTACAGACTAGGGTCCCTCAACGCACCGGATGCAGACATTCTTTAGGAAAGGCTGGAAAGGCGGGACCAACCTGCGTCCCGGGAGCCTGCTGCGATCCTCGATCAATGTGATCAATCGGGTGGCAACCTCCAGAGGAATGGGCCTTTAACGTATCATGCCATCAAAAGTCCAGGCCATTTCTTCTCTGGAAATGACCGTATGTTCCTTGTCCTCAGCCTGTCACCTCTTAGTGGGATCAAGAGGAAGCCGAATATGAATGGTGGTCCCGAGTCCGAGGGCACTATCGACCGAGATTTTCCCATGATGCGCTGCGACGACGTCCTTGACGATTTTCGTCCCCAGCCCTGTCCCGCCCTTTTTGGTCGTAATGGCTCGGGCGGTAAACAGGCGCTCGCGAACCTCCTC
>JBFFYZ010000032.1:0-9972 GCA_041568895.1 Nitrospiraceae bacterium | reverse complement strand
GGCCTCCAGCCACACCGGCCCATGTTTGTCCAGGGGAAAGGCATCCAGCCATCGCAGCAGGTCACGGGCATCCTGAAAGGAGAGATTTTCCACCTGCCCTGGAGTCAGCCCCAAGAACTGCGCCAGATGAAACAGCCGCCAGGCATCTGCCCCCACCTGATGCGCCCGCTGATGCGCATGGGGATCGGGGTCCGACGCCTGCGCTTGTTCGCGGGCCTCGCCCCCGGTCTGCCTGGCTAGAATAAGGGCTCTCAGGGCAGCGTAGGTACCGGGCATCTTCCATTCGTGCCGGCAGGCCGCCGTCACCAACTCGACCTCATAAAACAGCCGGATCGCCAGATACTCCATCGGACGAATGGGATAGCGCCGCTGCCAGGCATAGTCCGGATTCTCCCCCCGCCACCGAACCAGGCCAGCCCACCCGGGGAGCAAGGCCATGTGCCGGGTGAGGTATTCCACCCATTTGTGGTCCGGAATCCCGAGCTGCCGCAGGGCGAGAAGCAGCGCATCATCCGGTTGGGACGGCAAGGCCCGCACGCGCTGGGTAAATTCCCGAATTCCCAGAAACCGTCCGGTCCACTCCCGCTGGGCCACCTCCCGCCAGGCCGTATAAAACCCCTGGGCACGAGCCGGCATTCGCCAGGTCGCCAAACCCTCGTCCAGAAACGCGGCGCACCACTTGATCATCTGGTCATTGATCTGCTCCACCACATCGACCCCGGAGAGGGTCCGGACCCATTCACCCAACGTCTGACCGACCGGTCGGCGAAGACCCCTGGCAGGTAAGTGTGAAGGCGAGGGAGTATCCGTGAGCCCGAAACCGGACAGGTCGGACCCTCCGTCAGGGTGGCCATCCGTCTCCGTCCCCTCCTCGCGGTGATGAAGCCCTTCAAGGCCCAGCGCCTTCAACGTACTGACCCACAGGGAAGCCACATACCAGGCTTCGGGATCCTGGTGCCCTGCGAGCCCTTCCTGATGGGTGGCCAAGGCCTGGGCGATCAGCCGCTCCCGATCCCTGGTGGGGAGATCCCCCCGGAGACGGCGGGCGCCGTCCCCCTGCTTGACCTGCCATTCCAAAGAGGCGGGATTGATGCTCTCGAATCCGTACAGGAGATGCAGGCGCAGCACCTCCAGGGCTTCAATCCGGCGAGTCCCGACTTGGAGGGACGTCGGCGGGGCTACCGTCGGTCCGACCTGGCGGAGAGCCCGAGAAATTTCTTCCTCGGTCATCCGCCCTCGCGCGTAGAGCGTTCGATATTCCTGGTTGGCCAGGTAGCCGCGGCCCCCGAACAGAGACCGGGCCTGTGTGACGGCCTCCTCAAACGGCAGGTGCTCGAACGCCAGGAGCGGGCTGCGGGAAATGAACCCCCGCATGGGCCAATTGGGCGCGATGGCCTCGGTGGCCAGGACGACCTTGGCGCGCAGCCGCTGGCGGTCCGCCTCAGTGAAGGAGGTCCCGAGGTCGGCGGTCTGTTCGGGGAGAATGTCTGGACCTGTTGGTTGCCCCATACCTCTGGAACCGGCTCCCGTGTGCTAGGAGGCGGCGCGTCCTTACGCCCCGATTGGCCATAAAAAAACCAGCAGACACGGTCCCGTCCTGGGCGTGCCATGCTGGCCAGTAATGTGTGTTGCCTGACGCACCGTCAGCTCAGCAACCCACCGTACATGCCGTACAAGTGTGACCGAGGGGCCCTCTTCCCCAAGGGATCGGACCATCCATCTCCGATTTCAGGAAAGCCGGCCTGCGGTGCCGACGACCGGGGAGCCTCCGAAGGAACCACGGAGGGGAATCGTCGGCGCCGCCTCTCGGTAGGGCTAGCAGATTTGAAGGGGGAAACTCAACCGTATAGAAGCCCTACCGCTCGGGCGTGCTGCTTCCAGCCCATGAAGGCTGGGCCTTTGGTCCCACTCCCGGCCTACTTCAGGTGGCTGGCCGCGGCCATAAAAAACAGCATCGGAATGGAGAGTAGCACATTGATCCGCGAGGCATAGAGCGCTTTTTTCGCCAGCGCGGCCATCTCCGGCGGAGTGGGCTTCCCCGTCTGGGCCGATTCTTTGGTCATGGCGATGATTTGCTTCTGGGCCGGCCAGATGATGGCGTGCACGTTGATCATCATGATGATGCCCAGGATCCCTCCGAGCCAGATGGCCTTGTCGCCGGTGCCGGCGAGCGAGGGATGGAGCATGAAGATCAGCACGAGCCCGGCCAGGACCGTGATGGTCGCCCCGTGGCGAAACCAATTGAGCGCCGGCGGCATGAGAAGCGGGACCACGACCCCTTTCTGGCCGGCGTCCAACTGCTTCATGAAGCCCGCGTTGATGAAATTGAAAAAATACAGGAGCCCGATCCAGGTGATGCCCGCGAGAAAGTGGGTCCAGCGGAAGAGCTGTTCGGCCCACGAGGAGCCCTCCGGCATGCCCACCATGCCCACCCAGATCCCTCCCAATACCACGGTGAGCCCGAATCCGGCACCCGCAGTCTGGTATGGATTCTCCAAAAACTTCATTGTCGCCCCACTTTTCGGTTAACTGCTAAGATAAAGTCTGTACTCCAAGGGGGACGAGGTTGTCAAGCCAATGGCCGAATGCAATCATCGACCGAGCATCTTGTCCACCACCGCGCAGAGTTCCTGGACCGCCGCAACCGAATTCGTGAGGGCCCTTCGTTCGTCGGCCGTCAGCTCATACT
Source organism: Nitrospiraceae bacterium (assembly GCA_041568895.1). Classification (GTDB taxonomy): domain Bacteria; phylum Nitrospirota; class Nitrospiria; order Nitrospirales; family Nitrospiraceae; genus JBFFYZ01. The sequence goes on along the minus strand of JBFFYZ010000032.1, from coordinate 7,283 downwards.
CGATGATGGCTTCCACCCCGTCCTTCCCGAGTTTGGCCGGCACCCCGACGAACACGTCCCGGAGTCCGTACTCGCCTTCGCAGCGGGCCGCGCAGGGCAATACCCGGTGCTGGTTCTGCATGATCGCGTCGACCATTTCGACGGCCGCCGCGGAGGGCGCGTAGAACGCGCTCCCGGCTTTCAGAAGTTTCACGATCTCGGCGCCGCCGTCCCGGGTGCGCTGCAGCAGCGCCTCCAACCGTTCTTTGCTCATCCACTCGCTGATCGGCCGTCCGGCCACCGTCGTGTAGCGGGGCAGCGGCACCATCGTATCCCCGTGGCTCCCCAACACCATGGCCTGGACGTCCCGCACGGACACGTTCAGCTCCGCGGCGATGAAGGCGCGCAGGCGGGCCGTATCCAGCACGCCCGCCATCCCCAGAACCCGGGAGCGCGGGAATCCGCTCACCTTGTGCGCCACGTAGGTCATCGCGTCCAGCGGATTGGTGACTAACAACAGGATGGTCTCGGGGGACCGGGCGATCACCTGCCGCACCACCTCCGCAACGATTTTGGCGTTGGTCGTCAGCAGCTCATCCCGGCTCATGCCGGGCTTGCGGGCGATCCCGGAGGTGATCACGACAAGGGACGATCCGGCGGTGTCCTCGTACCCGTTCGCCCCCACGACATGGGTGTCGTATCCGCAGATCGGCCCGGCCTGAGCCAGGTCCAGCGCCTTGCCCTGCGGCAACCCGTCCACGACATCCACGAGCGTCACGTGATAGCGGTCCTGCTCGGACAAGCGCTGCGCCACGGTGCCGCCGACGTTGCCGGCTCCTACAACTGTGATCTTCCGTCGTCCCATCTTCTTCTCCAACGCTGATCGCTGAGTGATGAATGATGAATGGAAGAAGACATTTCCCTATTCATCGTTCATCGTTCAGCATTCATCAATGTCCCTCGTGTGCCGTCCACCCGCCGACCTTGAAATTAATGGTGCAGACGAAGTTTTCGCCGTCGTAAAAATTGATTTTGATTTTCTTCTTCCCGTAGGTCCGCCCCAGGAACTCCTCCGGATGATCGATCAGCTCCTGATAGGTCCCCGGTTGATAGGCGCCCAGCTCATGGAAGACGACGATCATGCCCTGCTTCACTTCCTCCAGAGCCTTCACCCAGCAGCGCGGAAAAATCTCCCGGAACTTCACGTCGATCTCTTCTTTGGTGGGTTCCCCCCGTTCCTCTCCGGGCTTCACGTCCCGGTTGGCGAACTTGGCCTGCCGTCGCACGTACGGATATTGATGCCCCGTGAACAATTTGTACAGCCAGGGCGGCACGGTTTGTTGCCCTACCAGCTCACTCATTACCTGTTATTTCCTCAACGATGAACGCGGAACAACTCAACGCTGTAGTAGGAATGCAGAATGCTGAATGGCGGCCATGTATCAATTCATCGTTCATCGTTCTGAATTCATCGTTAAAAACAGTTCATCATTCATCACTCAGCATTCATCATTTTTATGTGGTGAGCCGCTGGTACACCCGGGGCAGGCGCTCCGGCAACGCGGCCGCCTGGTCCAGGATCAAAAACCGGACCTCGCCGTACATCCGCTTCAGATAGTCGCCGGCATCCCGATCCACGGTGATGCAAAAGGGCTCGATGCCGCGCATCCGCGCCTCCCGAAGAGCGAGCTTCGTATCTTCCAGAGAGTACTCGTCCGCATAGGCGTCGTCCAGCGGTTTTCCGTCGCTGATCAGCATGAGCAACCGGATCCGGGCGCTCCGGGCCAGGAGCTTGCTGGTCGCATGCCGGATCGCCGCCCCGTCGCGGTTCTGACGCTGCGGCGCGGCGGCGCCGATCCGCGCGGCCACGCGCCCGCGGGCCGGCTCGTCAAAGTCCTTGAGCACCCAGAAGTCCACCTCGTGCCGGCCCTGGCCGGAATAGCCGTACACGGCGTATTGATCACCGATGGCCTCCAACGCCTCGCAGAGCAAGACCAGTCCTTCTTTTTCGATATCGATCACGCGGCGTCCGTCCGGACCGATTTGGCGGCTGGTGGATCCGCTCAGGTCCACCAGGAAGGCCGCCGCCACCTCCCGCTCCCGCTTCTCCCGCCGGACGTAAATCCGGTCCGAGGGCTCCACCCCGGCGGCGCGATCGGCGGTCCGCCGGATCAAGGCGTCCACATCCAGTTCCTCGCCCTCGGATTGGCCGGGAACCCGGCGCAAGCCGGGCGGCCGCAGGCTCTCGAAATAGCGACGCAGCATCCGGACCGCCGGCCCATGCGCCCTGAGGGTCGCCTCCGCAAATCCGGACTGACCTTCCGGTGCGACCCGCTCCACAACCCGGCACCAGCGGGTTCGATAATCATTGAGGAGTCCATCCCACTCGTCGTAGAGGAACACAGGCTCTCCCGGGGACCCGGCTCCCGGCCGACGACGTGAATCGGCCCCGACCGCGAGCATCTCTTCAACCTGCGACAGCGGCTGAGTTCCGGGCCCGAGCCCCTCGCCCGGCTGCCCGATGGATCGAGACTCCGTGGACTGCGAGCCCTTTGATCCTGACCGGCTCTCCCCGTCTTGGCCGGTTTCCGCCATGTCCGGTCCGCTCGTATTCAATTCGGAACGCTCCTCCACCCCGTCGTGATCGGAAACCTGTTCCGGGTTCATCGCACCGCGGTAGACCCAATTGGTCACCGGCCGATAGTCGCCCGCGAGAGACTCCGAGGCCTGGGGCCCCGTCCCGACGTCCGGCTCGGGCCGGGCCGATGGCTCGGTCTGCGGCCAGGAACTGGCCTTGGCCACCAGTTCATCCAGCGTCACGTAGACCCGATCCACCAGCCGGACGATGTCCTCGCCGGTGGCCTGAGGGGTCAACTGCGTCCGGCACAGGGTCCACACTCGCTCCACGAGGTCCCGGATGGCGTCCGGAATCCGGACGGTCTGGGGCTCGGCGGTGGACAGCATGAGCAGCGCATCGACCACCAGTTCCCGAACCGACAGGCCATGCGCCAGGGATCTCGTGCTGACCGCCTCCCGCGCGAGTTCCGTCAGATCCCGCTTGAGACCGGGGTACTGGTCGCGGAGCAGGACTTCCACCCGCGCATCTTCGAGGACCGTCCAGAGATCCCGCACCAAAGCCGCTTGGGGATACAAGCGGAACAGATCGTCCAACGTTCGAATCGGATGCTGCTCGTCCCGCGGCTCCCGGCCGTACCGCCGCCGGACCTCCGTTTCCAGATCCGCCAGCCGGCCCAGCGGCACCCGATACGTCCCGAATTCCAGGTGGCCGGCCTCGTGCGCGGCCATCACGGTGTAGAGCCGGACATTTTCCTCACGGGTCGGGTACCGGCGCAGAAGCGACGGCAGGCTGATGGTGCTCCCGTCCTGGCTGACCCGGGCCCGGGCCGGCTCCTTGCCGGCTTCCACGGGGTCCGGGAGCGACTGAATCGTGACGTCCGTGCCGCACAGACCCTCCACGAACAACTTCAAGGTCCGGGCGACCTGCCGGAGAGCCACCCCGCTCATCGCCTGCTCCAGAGAGGCGAGCGCCTTCTGGGTTTTCAGGGCGAAGTACGCCCGGGCCCCTTCGGCACTATAGGCCAGCACGTCCATGCCGCCCCGGAACCATTCCTCGAATTTCTCGTCTTCCACAGAAGAGCCGCCGACCAGCGCCAGGACTTCCGGGCAGCGACGGAGATATTCCAGGGCGGCCGCCGCGTCCCGTTCGGCGACCAGGCCGCCGTACTGCAGCACCTTCACGCGCCAGGCCTCGGTGGGCAGGCGGCCGATCTGGGCTGGCGATTCCGCCAGGAACGCGATCGCGTCGTGGGGGGCCCGGTCCGCCATCACGGAACCAAGCTGGACCACCGCCTTTATGACGGAAGGAGACTCGATGCCGCTTAAGATCGCCGGGCTGGTCCGGAAAAACTCCAGGGTACCGAGATAGTCGGTTTTGCCCAGACTGTTCTGGGTGATCAGCTTTGTCCCGAAGCCCACCCAGTCCCGCACCAACTCCAACGGCACGACCCGGGCGATGGCGGGACTCTCACGGAAAAATTCGATCCCCAGCACGTAGTCCAGTCGGGCCAAATCCAGGCCCACCTCGGCCCATGCCCCGACCTGGTCGGGCGGGAGGACGGTTAGCAGCTCCGGGGCATGCCGGAAGAAATCCAACGCCACGTTGGGATCGCTGTCGGCCAGCTCGAGAGCCAGACCGAGGACCCGCCGGCGAACGTCCGCACCTTCCAGAAGCCCGAGCACCAGCGGGCTCTCCTTGAAATACCGAAGGCCCGCCGCGCCCGAGGACGCGGCCATTGCCACCCCCAGATCCAGCCAGGGAACGGCGACATCCAGCCCGCCCCGGCGCCGAAGCTCCGGCAGGACCTCCACCGCCCCCTGTGCGACTTTTTCGGACGCCTCCCGCAGTTCCGCCAGCAGGGCGAGCATCGCTACGGCCAGGGGCCGTTCTCCCGCCTTTTCCGTCAAGGCCGCCACCAGCTCGGCCGCCAGGGGTTGCCCCAAATACTCGGCCAACTGCGCCGTCAATTGTTCTTCAGGGGTCATGCTGAACAATTCCAATGTAGAAGTTGGCGATTGTAAAGGAGGCGGTCCAGCTTGTAAACTACGCCCTACGCGCGTGCGGCCCTGAGCCATTTTTGGAACACCGATGAATCCGCCGAAGAAAGAAAGCCTCGAGAAGATGTGGAAATTCGTGAAGGGCTTTGCCGACAAAAGCGGCACCACCTTCCACCCCACCCCTTCCGTGACCGACGCGGTGGTTAACGGATTGGCCTCCCACGTGGACGAACTGGGCAAGCCCCTCTGCCCCTGTAATTTCTATCCCGACAAGGAGGCGGAAGCCAAGCTCCGCCGCTGGATCTGCGCCTGCGACGAAATGCAGATCTACAAATACTGTCACTGCCTGCTCTTCGTGCGCGAAGACGGGCTGCCCATCACGGAATACCTGCCGGAGGATCATGAAGGCCGGCAGGTCTACGGGCTGGTCACGGACCCCTCACCGGACAAGGGCCGGGCGCTCCGCCACCGGGCCCAGCAGACGGAAGGGGACGGCGCGGCCCGGACCGAGGGCGCCACCGCGCCTCCGCAGCCACAAGCCGACACACGGTCTTGAAGCCTCTTGTCCCGCTGTGTAAGGACCGATCTCGCTGCCAGGCGGGGATTCTCCTCCTCGGCCTCACCCTCAGCACCGGTGTGATTTTGACCGCCATGGCCGCCGTCAACCCCGCCAGCTTGCCGATCACCACCGAACTCGCCAAACAGCTCCGCGTCCACGTGGACTACCTGGCCAGCCCGGAGCTCAAAGGGCGGCAGCCGGGCACTCCGGGAAATCGCGCGGCCGCCGAGTATATCAGCGCGCGTTTTCGGGAGGCGGGCCTTCAGCCTCTGCCGTCGCTTGGGGCCCAATCCCACGACGGCTACGGCCAGCCATTGCCCGGCGAGCTGGGTCCCAACCTGATCGGCATGCGGCCGGCTGCGCAGCCGGTGGCCGGCCCGCCCCGCTGGATCCTGCTGGCCGCGCACTACGACCACCTGGGCGGAGCCTTTCTCGGGGCCGACGACAACGCCTCGGCGATCGCGATCCTGTTGGAAACCGCCCGCACGTTGCCCTCCCTGCCCCATCACCCGATCCTGTTCGTCGCCTTCAACGCCGAGGAGCCGCCCTATATCCGGACGCCCGACATGGGCTCGCAATACTTCGTGGACCACTTGCCGGCCGAAATCGGCAGCCTCGCCCGGATCCAGGCGGTCATCGTCATGGATTTGATGGGCGGGGCGCACTGGGAGCCCTTGCAACAGGTCGTGTTCGCCGGCGGCGCGGAACAAAGCCCGGGGCTGTACCGGCGCCTGAGGGAATCCGCCCAATTTTGGGGCTTCCCCTCACCCGCCGGATTGGCCGGCTATCAGGACGTGGCCATTCTCCCGGTCGGCATGCACCTGGTCGAAGAAATTCCGCTCCTCGGGCGGGTGTCCTTCAGCGACTACGACGCCTTCCGGAACGAGCAGGTGCCGTTTCTGTTTCTCTCGGCGGGCCGCACGCCCCGGTACCATCAGCCCACCGACTTGCCCAATACCCTGCACTACGAACGGATGGCCGCGACGGTGGAGTGGCTGCGGGTCCTGCTGTCCCTGATCGATCAGGATCAGGCCCCCTATCGGTTCGAGCCGGACCGGGTGGAGTTCGCGGATGAAGTGGCCACCTTCCGGCCCTTGGTCGCGTTCGCGGCGGAGAAGAAAACCAGAATTCCGAACACCTCTGCAATTTCACTGTGGAAGCTGAAGCGAGACCGGGAATGGATTGAACAGGTCAACACCGCCATTCCCACCCAAGACGACCTCAAACGGCTGGAGTCGCTCTCCATCCGAATGCAGTGCCTGCTCGCGGATTTCTACGCCTGCTTTTTGATGTAATCAGGAAATACAACCCTAAACCGAAAACAATTTTCGAGGTCCGGCGGGCCAAGCGCGACTTTCGCCGAGAGGAGCGGGGCGCCCACCGCGGGTTTGCCGGGCAGGAAAGCCGGAACTGACCACGCCACTGTGGTCGCAGACCACGGGCACGAGAATTCCGGAAGGATTCCGCCCGGCAAGCCCCGGAAGGGCCACTCTGGAGGCGCGGGAGCGCGGGTCCCGCTGGTCCAAGAATTCTGGTTTAGGGTTAAGAAAGAATCCTGGCCAGCTCGTCCACGGGGAAACGAGGCAGAGGCTTGGTCCGCCCGTTCTCCAGCGTCAATCGCACCCCATGACGACGGGGAACCACCAAGCCGATGCGGGCGGCGGGAATGCCGGCTCGGGAGAGGCGGCGGAGCATGCCGTCCGCCCGAGTCGAGGCCGCGCTGATGAGCAGCGCCCCGGAAGCAATGGCCCCGAGGGGATTGAGCCCGAAGAGCTTACAGAGCTTGGTGCCCTCCGGCAGGATCCGGAGAGCCGCCAGGTCGACCTGCAGCCCCACCCCTGACGCTTCCGCCAGTTCAGAGAGCGCCGCGCTCAGGCCGCCCTCCGTGGGATCGTGCATGGCATGGACCCCGCCGGCTCGAAGCGCGACGGCCGCGTCGCGCAGGACGCTGATCCCCGGCTTGGTCACATAGCGACGGCAGCGGGCTAAAAAGGCCGCCCCGAATTGGCGACGAATGCGCTCCGAACGCTCGCGGGCCAGGACCGAGACCGCCTCGATCGGAATGCCTTTCGTGAGCAGCAGCGCGTCTCCGACCTTGGATCCCGCGGCGGTGATCAAGCGGCCCTTGGGACATTCCCCCAGCAGACAGCCGGCCACCACCGGCCGGGTG
>JBFFYZ010000031.1:0-9981 GCA_041568895.1 Nitrospiraceae bacterium | reverse complement strand
CAATCTGCCTGAGCAATTGATTCCGTTGGAGACCGGACATCTTAAAACCCCCTGTCCAAAACATGAGAGTCCCCACCTAGACGTGGCATATAGGATTTGAGCAAAATATAAGCCTGATCTTGAGTGCACATAACTATATGAAAAACTTGAATGAAAGTTCATTTATCCTGGGGCAGGGATCCAATCTGAGCGAAGTCGCACTGGCAGAGCTGCGCGGATTCTCAACAAATAGGCTCGCCAGGAGCCACCGATTGACCGCAACCTGCCTGCCGAATTGCCGGTTTGGGTCGAGATTGACTCTTCGGAACCGGAAGAGTAAGAGACCTCTATGCTGAAATCTTCCCTCCTTATTCTTCTCCTCCTTGGCACCACGGAGACCATGCTCTTTCCCTTGGCCTCCTTGTCCGCTCAAGGATCGGCCTGGGAAAAATTTACCGACCAGGGGAGAAAAGCCTATGCCCAGGGCCGTTACTTGGATAGTGCAAAAAGCTTTCTGGCGGCTTTGGAAGAGGCACGGAGTACGGAGCTTGAGGATGATCGGCTGGCCATCAGCCTCAATAATTTAGGGCTGGCATACAAGGTCCTCAAATATTACGACAGGGCCGAACCTCTTTTTCAACAAGCTGTATCCGTCAATGAAAAAACCTGGGGGCCGGATCATCCCCGGGTCGGCGAGTCTCTCACTCATTTGGCCGAACTCTATCAGGTGCTGGGCCAGGATAGGGAGGCCGAACCTTTGTTTCAAAGAGCCCTGACTATCTATGAAAAAGGCTTGGCGCCAGATGATGCCCGGTTGGTTCGTACTGTCACCACGCTGGTGCACCTCTATCAATCGCAGGGGAAGGATGACGAGGCGGAGAAGCTTCTAATCCGAGCCCTGTCATTAACGCAGCAATCCCTGGGAACCGACCATCCCCAGTTTGGCCGAAGCGTAACCGATCTGGCAAAATTTTATCGGGACCAGGAGAGGTGGCAGGATGCCGAAGCTTTGTTCAAACGGGCCTTGGTTTTTAACGAGAAGGTTTTGGGAACCGAGCATTATAGAATTGCCATGGCCCTGGGGGATCTGGCCCAACTCCTCCGGATTCAGGAAAAAGATGCTGAAGCGGAGCCGCTGTTAGTGCGTGCTCTGGCCATCAATGAGAAGGCATGGGGGCCGGACCATCCCACGGTCGCCCGCAGCTTGACGGCACTCGCGAGGTGCTACCTGGCCCAAGGAAAGACCTCCCAGGTGGAACCGTTGTTGAAGCGGGCTCTGGCCATCGATGAGAAGGCGTGGGGCCCGGACAGTCCGCGCTCTGCCCGGAGCCGGACGAACCTGGCAAAATTTTATCGGGGCGTGGGGAATCATACTCAGGCCGAACTCCTGTTTAAAAAGGCGCTCGCCATCAATGAAAAGAGTTTTCAGGCGGACGACCCTCGCCTCGCGCAATCCTTGGTGGATCTGGCGGATGTCTACCTGGACCAGGGAAGGGAGACCGAGGCCGAGCCATTGTACAAGCGAGCCCTCAATGTGTTGGGGACCGCCACCAAGAAGGATCCGGCCTTGCTGGGAAAGACTTATACCAGCTATGCCGTATTGCTGCGGAAATTAAACAGGACCCATGAGGCCATGGAGATCGAAAAAAAAGCCAAGGCCGGGGAGCCCGGTCCTCCGTGATGGATGTCATTACGCCTTCCTGGTCTTGCGGAGTTTGACATTCCATGATCGGAGTCCTAGGATGAAAAAAAAGTGAACACAACGACATTCGCGGATGAAGTGAAACCGACCTCCTGAGGTTGCGGGCCATGAGCAATACCCTCCTGTTGGCAGGCATGGCGGCCCTCTTGGTCCTGTCTGCAGGATGTGCCTCAGAGACGAGTTTTCCCGGCAACGGGAGCCAGGCCGTCAGCCAAGCCAGCGAGTTCGTAGCCCTGCAAGCTCAAGCCGAATCCTTCAAAGGCAAGACCATGAGGTTGGCGGGACGCATGGTCAGGGTCAGAACCGAGGGGGCGGACACCGTCATTGTGGCCCAGTGGCTGCCGTTTCCAGCGGATCCCGAAGGTGGGCCTGACGAAATGTTGGCCCAAGAGGATCAGCTGTTTACCGTTCGCTACGCCGGAACATTGGATGGGTTGGGCACATTAGAGGGCAACAAGTTTTTGGCCATCGGCCAGGTTGAGGGAATGAGGAATTCGCTTCCTTCTCTGGTCGCCACGTGTTTATGGGTATGGAAAACCGGTCCCTCGCCCATTCAAGAGGAGCCGGACGTGGAATTTTCCGGGTATCCGGTGCTGGAAGAAACCTACTGCACCCCAGGGTAGGTTCGCGGGGCCGCGCCGTCAGATCCGTGACACCTCGTATGCCGTTCGTGGGAAATCCCCATGAGCGGCTTTTTTAATTTCTCTTCCTTTGTGGGTGGTCGGGGTGCACCTCGCTCGCCTTGCATCCGAACGAGTCGGGGCTCTATCCTGGTGCACCGAGTCGTTCTCAGCGATCCGATGGATAGGAGGGAAGGTGAGGACATCGAGCCTGTTCGGCAGGGTGGGCCTGATGGGAGTGATCGTGGGATGCAGTACGCCGCAAATCGTGACGGTCACCCTCCATGACAGTCCAAGTCGAGTCGTGCAGTTGCGGACTGCGGATGAGGCGGCGGCTATGGGCGGCTTTACCCATCCCGTGGTCATCAGCCGCGAGGTCTTGAATCAGGTCCTGCAGGGGTTGGTCATCGAGGAGTATGATGCCGCGTTGCCGTTGATCGGAGAAATCCTGCCGTCGGCCAGGCATTCCGCCCTCAGAGCGGAGGAAGTCTCCTTCCTGGCTCCGCTTCTCGCCAAGGGTCTGAGCCAGGCCACCCCGGAAGAGCTCCTGACCTTTTATGAAAAATTGGCTGATCCCCCGCTTCATGAACGGATCACCTCCGGGGGGGTCTTTGTCCAAGGGGACCTTTTGCACATTGTGATAAGCAACTATCGGGTCAGGACGGAGATCTATCAGGACACTGAGTATTACGAGGCTCCCTACCACCTGCGACCCTTGGACCCCATCAGTCCGGAACCGGCCCGTTTGTTCTTCCACCCTCGACAGTCTATGGTCCTTCCGCCGTCCTCTCCTTTCGGCGGCCTCTTCGGTGGCAAACCCCTTCACATCGCCGTTCGGTACAAGGACATCACCGGGACTTCAGCCCCCTAAAGGCGATCCTCCCCTCGGCCCATAACCAACTGTGGACCACCGAGTCTTCTCAGGGCAGGTCTGTGTGCCCACTGATAGGCCCTTTCGGGCCTGCAGCGCCTGCCTGTGTGGCCAATGGGCGTGGTCATCTAAAAGGAGATGTCCCATTGAAGCCGGATCCGCTCCTCGGTTTGGGTACCCGCTATGGTGGGGTCCTCGTTGGTAAGATGGGAAAGATCGAGCGTGAGCTTGTTGGCGTGCCCGGCAAAGAACCAGTTGAACACGAGCGTATATTCCCGACGCACGTCATCGGGAATGTGTACGTTTTCGTCCACGAAGGCGAAACGAAAAGCCGTTTCGAGGGGCTTGGGTACGATGGGAAGGAGATTGTGGAAGAAATATCCGACCTGGCTGTAACTGCCCATCAAATTCGTCTTGGTTTGATTGATCGTATCCTTGACCTGTTTCCAGTGGAATTCGTGTTGCACCGAAAAACCCCGCCATTTGAAGGCGAATTCCTCCATCATTTGATCGAGGCGAAACCGGCCGAGTCCGGCCGTACTGGACGGAGGGAACCCATCCAAGTTGCCGCACCCCGAGGAGGAGAACCTGGTGCAGTTGCTGATGTTGGTGACCCCGGCCCAGGCGATGCTCCCGGTGGGCTTGAGGGTGTACTCCACGTCCGATTGGGAAAAGCCCAGGTCCCGGCCCAGGAAATTCCACTGCAACCGGCCCATATACATCATGTTGTTGTCGTCGTTCCTGGGGTTGCCACGGCCGGTCCCGGAAAATACGCCCGCGTAATACCACAGGTCGGCGGGGGTCCCGCGGAACAGGTGTCCGTACAGCATCGCGCCCTGTTGCCGGTCAATCGTGAATTCACGGTTGACGATGGACCGCTCCACGAACTGCTGTTTGCCTGAGGAGTCCACCCGCTCCCGGTTGTAGTTGATCTTCCATTGGCCGATACGGAGTTGCAGCCACTTGTATTTTTCCACCATCACCCGCCAGTCCAGCAAATTCGAGGACGGCCAATCGTACTCAAAGTAATATTTCAGCCACGGCTGATAGCCGTGACCACCGACTTTGATCCGGGCCCGCCGGATGTTGAAACTGGACTCTTGGACATCGTCGAAGTCCTTGGCCACCCGTGGATCGGAATCTTCAGGATGGGAATACCGAAACTGCAGACGCCACTGGATTTGTGTTTTGTATTTGCCGTCCTTGGTGGAGAACTCCAGGCCCTTTCCCCCGTAACCCAGCCGGATGGGAAACTCATCGTCCAGGCGCTGGACCTGCTCCTCTTGGCCGTATTCCCCTTCGGCCTTGAGCTTGATCCAGTCTTCCTTGGAAATCAGCCCCCGTTCCAGCAGGAGATCCTCCACTGCCGCGAACGCGGCTGGAGGACCGAGGGGCAGGAGAAGGATCAACCCCAGGAGGGTTAGTCCCGCCCAATTCAGTAGGGTGTGCATGTCACCTCCTTGTACGATGGCCGTCCATTCGTCGGTGGGTTGCCAATTTCCGATTCCTGTGTCCCCCTCAGTCCTATCGGCGGGGTATTAATTGCTTGTTACAGGGAGGTGAAAAGGCGGTTAATAAGGCCTGTCAAGAACACTTGACAGTTTGTCATTTATGGTGATAGGAAGGGGGGCATGAAGCGGTCGGAGCCTGACGACTCGCGCGCCCACATCCAAAACCATCTGAAAAGCCATCGGATCTCCAAAGGCCTGTCCCAGGGGGCCTTGGCTTCTCTTGCCGGAGTGACCCGACAGGCGATTTACGCCATTGAAACCGATCAGTACCTGCCCACGACCGGCGTGGCGCTCCGGCTGGCCCAGGCCTTGGAATGCCGGGTGGAAGACCTGTTTGCTTTGACCGCAGGCGGGGAGGTCCTGGATGGAGAATTGGTAGGCAAGATGCCGGCCGGCCTGTCGGGGCCCAGCGGAAAGAGCCTGCCTCTCAGGGTCAAGGTGGCGCGGGTAGGGGACCGGCTTCTGGTCAGACCGGTGTCCAGTTTGGGGGATGTGCTCAATTACACGGTGGGCGCCGACGGGCTTCTCATGCCGGGTTCAGGGCGTTCGTCCGGCCAAAAGGACCGGGTCCGTGTGCAGTTGCTGCGTGATCGTCGTTCCGTCGAAGAGGAAATCGTGGTCGCCGGGTGCGATCCTGCCGTGTTCCTGCTCGGGGAGCACCTTCGCCGCCGGCAGAATCAGGCGACCGTGGTGGGATGGCCGATGGGAAGTGGTGCGGCGATTGAAGCCCTGAGGCGCCGGGAGGTCCATGTCGCGGGGCTCCATCTCGTGGACATCAAATCAGGTGAATGCAACCTTCCTTATCTGCGCCGGCACCTCAAGGGAGAAGAGGTGACGGTCGTCACCTTTGCCGCGTGGGAGCAGGGGTTGATGGTCCAGCATGGCAACCCCAAAGCCATTCGTGAGATCGGCGACTTGGCCCGTAAGGGTGTCAGGATCGTCAATCGGGAGGAAGGGTCGGGTGCCCGGGTGTTGCTCGACCGGAAGCTGGCCGACGCTGGCATCAAAGGGAGCCAGGTTCCCGGCTACGGTCAAGTCGCCGCCTCACACCTGGGGGTGGCCCGTTTAATTGCCCAGGGCCAGGTGGATGCCGGCATCGGGGTCCGATCGGCGGCCCGACTGTTGGGGCTGGACTTCCTCCCGGTTCAGGAGGAACGGTATGATCTGGTGATTCCCTCCCCCTATTTGACCACCCACCCCGGGTTGTCCCATCTTCTCGACACGATTGTCAGCCGATCCTTCCGATCAGAAATCGAGGCTCTCGGGGGATACGACACCAGGGACACTGGAAAAGTGATTCCTTTGACGGGCCCCGCCACCTAACGACCAGCCGATTTTCCGCCATTCGCTCTCTTCACTTCGAGCTACTCCCGACGCTCCTTTCTAGGGTTTTGATTTTCCTTAAAAGTCTATTCTTTTCACTGCGAAAGCCCGTGTTTCGGTAGTGGGTGCGGCGGCCGTAAGGGGACCTATTTAATACTTGACAATATGTAAAGTATTATGGCATCCCTATGGCCCTCTGAGGCGAGTGGATAACGAAGGATCGGGAGGGCTTTCATGAAGAGGAATCGTATGGAAATCCAACGATATGCGTGGACCCTTTTAATCCTGAGCTCTCTATGGGTCATGACGCCGACGGCCCGGACGTGGGCCGAGACGCTCACGATTGCGGTCTCGCCGGAACTCGCCTCTCCGTTAAAGGCGCTCGGGGAAGCCTTTGAATCAGCCAACCCTGGGGTAAAGGTGCGGCTCAATTACGGCTCCGGAATCCATTTGGAGCAGGCCCTTCGTGCGAAGCAGATCCACCTGGTGGCTCCTGGGACCACCGTCTGGAGCGATGCCGGAGAGGCAAAGAAGTACCAGGTCCTGTCCCAGACGCTCCGACCCTATGCGGTCGTACCCATCGTGCTGGCCACCTCAGCTTCCTTGCCCAACCCGCCATCCTCATTCGAAGACCTTGGGCGAATGTCAGGGCTTCGGGTGGTGATCGTTGGCGACCCGGCAACTGAGTTGGGTAGGCGAACGCATGAACTACTGGATCATCTGGGGCTCTGGTCGGCATTGCGGGGACGGTTGGAAACCGTCAGAAATACTCAGGGGGTGCTGGATCATCTCTCTCGATCTCGGGCTGATGTCGGAATTCTTTTTGGCCCGGATGCCATCCAGCATAGAGGCCGGTTCCAGATCATCCCTGTGGCCCCAAGGGGCTCACTTCAACCCATCCTTCTCCCCCTGGCCCTGGATCGTTATTGTCCCAATGCTGAACTCGGGCAGGCTTTTCTGGACTTTATCCTGTCGCCTGAGGCCCAGGCCGTCCTCGAGCGCATGGGGTATGACCTGCCGACAGGGTTCCTGACCGCGCCCACCCAACAGGCAGCACTTCGGTAAGGGTCGGGTCAACCCGATGGTGATTCGAGGGAGCGAGCGATGGTCCAGAACCAATGGAGGATCAATGGGGGACTTTGTGGCCAAGAGCAGGCAGGTGAAACGAATAGCCTGGATTGTTTTGGCGCTTCTGGTGGGGTTTGAGGCTGGAGGGTGCGCCAGGGTCCCGTTCTTTACCGGAGTGGTCCATGAGGATGCTCGGGTATCGGTGAAGCTCCAGCAGGAGGTCAAGGGGGTCCGTTACACCCACCCGGTGAAAGTCACAGACGCCGATCTTGCCAAGATCCTCGCCATGTTCTCCATCCGAGAGCACAAAACCTTGCCGCTCGCGTTGTTGACCGAAGACGAACCGCCGGCCCAGCTGTTCCGGAAGGATGAGAGAGACAACCTCGCGCCTCATCTGGCGGCAGCCTTACAGAAGGCTGGCCCTCAGGAGCGAGTGCATTTTGAGATATACGCCCCAGCCGGGCCCGACCCACGGTTCGACCGCGATGTCACGGCGGGCTGGCTTGCGGTGCGGGACGCTTTTTTGCACCTCGCCATTGAACTTTTTCATAAGCGCATTCGAGTTCCGGCCGGAGGTGAAGATCCCTACTATCTTTCCGGAAGGTATCCCTCCCCGTTGCCCTCTCCCGAATCCTATGACCTCTACTTTGAGCCCGTGAGGTTCTGGGTCACTGATCCCCAGTCGGGGGCCCCGGCACTGGATTTCCGCAACTTTTTGAAAGCCCTGGAAACGTCTTCAGGAAATCAGCCGGCACCGCCGTCACCTCAATCTCGATAATAAGGGTATCACCGTTATGATTCAGTGGCGTCCCTTTTCACGGACGGTGGGTGTCAAGATTTCGGGTCGTGGCCTCTGCCTGTTCGTACTCGGTTTAACGTGCGTTCTTGGCGGGTTCTTCTCGCCGGCCGGCCTGTGGGCCGTTGAGACGGGGACGCTGGTGGAAAAGGATGGGAAGTATGTCTTTGTCGAGAGCCAGGACCCCACTCTGAAATTGTTGTTGGACCGTGCCTTGAAACACGGGTGGGTCACCCAGGAGGAATATGATCGGGTGGTCAAGGAATCTGAGGCACGGGCCTATTTGCTCCAGCCCAGCTTCAAAGTCTGGTACGACCGCGGCTTCAATTTTTCGATGAATAATAACGCCTTTTTCTTGAAGATCCGGGCGCGGGTGATGAGCCGGTTCACGCAGAGTTTTCGCAACGACGCCTGGCGGGACCCGGGGGATGCCAAAAACTTCCCTGAGCTCCGGGGCGTCTTCGGCGATTTTCGGGCCAACCGCTTTGAGGGGGATTCGGCCAACTTCAACCTGAGGCGGGTCCGGCTCTATTTCATGGGCCATCTGTTCAGCCCCGATTTCAAGTACTTTCTGCAATTGTCAGCCGACACGCCGGAGGCACCCCAAACAGCGGGCTCCGGATCGGTCAAAATGGAGGACATGATCCTCAAGAGCACCCATATCCCTTGGCTGAACGTCCAGTTGGGGCAATACAAGGTGTTCTTCAATCGCGCGCAGATCAACTCCACGGCCTCCATGCAGTTTACGGAGCGGGCGCTGGTCATGAATGCCTTCACCGCCAGCGGGCTGGACCGGCGTGACATCGGCATCACCATCATGAACGACGAAAGTGCCTATCCGATTAACTATTATTTCGGCGTGTTCAACGGGACGGGGCCGGGCTTCACCCGGTTGGGAGCGTTCTTCAGTGAAGGTACCGCCGAAGGCTGTCCCGGTGGACAATTCTCTGGCACTCCTCCAGCGGGTTGCGAAGCGGCTAACCGGAATGTCGGGGCCAACCTCCGGCTGGACAGCACCAATCTGCTCCTGGTGTCTCGCTTGCAGTGGAACATCATGGGCCGGCCTGGCTATGCGGAAGGGGACATGGCTTACTCTGACAGCCCGCAAATGGCTCTTGGTGGAGGGTTTGCCTGGAATCCCGCCATTCAGACCTCGACGAATAACGCCTTCATCGGCGTGGACGTGAGCAACCTGGGCATCCGGCGCCAACTGGCCGCCAACGGAAACGGCCGGCAACTGGGATGGGGGGTGGTGGACTTCGCAACCTGGACGCTGGATTACACCGTGAAGTACCGGGGCTGGTCCCTGGTGGCCGAATATTATTTCAAAAACGTCAACCGGCACAATAAAGGTCTTCCTTTAATGAGCAGCGGCGTGTTCGCTCCGGGTCAGTTGGGAAACTCCACGGGCTGGTACGTGCAAACCGGCTATTTTCTGGTTCCGCGCCGGCTCCAATTGGCCGGGCGCTATGCCTACTGGGATCCCGATACCAATTCGGCTGATGATTTGATCAAGCAGGCGGATGTGGCCCTGACCTATTATTTCAACGACACCTATGATCATCAGTTGACTCTGGAATGGTCCAACATTGCGATGGGGACCGGTGGGTTTTCCCCGGGACGCAGCGCGCCGTTGCCGGGGCCGCCGGTCGCGGCCGCCGGCTCCTTCGGCACCGTGCCGTTGGATGCTACCCGCGGGACACTGATCGAAAACCTGGTTCGCGTGCAATACCAGATCTTTTTCTAGGAGGAACACTCTTGGTATTGGTCAATGGCTCGGGGTATGTTATCGCACCTTTATTTGGAATGATCACGATCGAAGCGTAATCGTTGATCGCCTGTGAAGGTTGCAAAAGGAGGACTTCATTTGGTGTATGGGTTCTGATGATCGGATTGGTGCTCACGCTCTTGCTGCTCATGGGGGCCACCTGTTGGACTGCATCCCCGGTGCTGGCCCAGGCTCAATCGGAGTCCCGCGGGCCGGGCGGACCGGCGACTCCGTCCAAGAAAAAACCCAGGGAGGCGGCTGATTATCCGCTGATACAGGAGCGAGAGACTGCTTGGAATCGGTACCTCCATTCCTATCTTGAGCTTCCCCCATGGTTGGATCT